>NZ_JBPQTW010000024.1:0-58272 GCF_051386535.1 Streptomyces sp. URMC 127 | reverse complement strand
GGGCCCCCCCCCCCGCACCCGTCCCCGCCCCTTCCCCGGGGCGCCGCCCGGCGAGCGAGCCCGCACGCGACCGCACGAGAACGCACGAGACCGCAAAGGCAACGATTCCGTGAACTCCCCGCTCCCCGAGGACAACGGCCTGTGGATCCGCAGGTTCCACCCGCGCCCCGACAGCCGCGTCCGCCTCGTCTGCCTGCCCCACGCGGGCGGCTCCGCCAGCTTCTACTTCCCCGTCTCCCGGGCCGTGCCCGAGTCCGTCGAGGTCCTGTGCGTGCAGTACCCCGGCCGCCAGGACCGCCGCACCGAGCCGCTCCTGGACTCCGTGCCGGCGCTCGCCGACAAGGTCTACGAGGCGCTCCTGCCCTGGACCGACCGGCCGATCGCCCTGTTCGGCCACAGCATGGGCGCCTCCCTCGGCTACGAGGTCGCCCGCCGCCTGGAGCAGGAGCGGGGCATCGTGCCCGCCGCCCTCTTCGCCTCCGGCCGCCGCGCGCCCTCCACGCACCGCAACGAGACCGTCCACCTGCGCGACGACGACGGCCTCGTCGCCGAGATGCGCGGCCTCAGCGGCACCAACCCGCAGCTCTTGGGCGACGAGGAGGTCCTGCGCATGTTCCTCCCCGCCATCCGGGCCGACTACCGCGCCGCCGAAACCTACACCTGGAACCCCGGCCCGCCCCTGCGCTGCCCCGTCACGTGCCTGGTCGGCGACGACGACCCGAAGGTCACCCTGGACGAGGCCGCCGCCTGGTCGGAACACACCGAGGGCCCCTTCACCCTGAAGGTCTTCCCCGGCGGCCACTTCTTCCTGGCCCAGCACCAGCCGGAAATCGTCCGCCTGATGGCCGACCAACTGGAAACACCGGCGAAGGCGTGAACAACCCCCGTGACGTACCCCGGGGTGTCCGTGGCCGCGGAGCGGGGACGGGCGCGGCGCGGTGAGCCGTATGAGCCCGTCGGTCGTCAGCCCGGCCGCATGATCGGCGCGGCTGCGGGACCGTTGCGGGGGCCTTCCGGTACGAACAGGGGAGGATCGCTGGTGCAGGGCCGGTGCGGCGGACGCGAGGAGGATGGCTGTGATCGTCGACTGCGCGCACTACCGCGACGGGCGGCGGCAGCATGAGGGGGCGATGCCGCTGGAGCAGGCGGCCGAGCGCTGCAGGGAGGGCGGGTTCGTCTGGCTCGGCATGTTCGAACCGGCACCCGAGGAGCTGGCGCGGGTGCGCGAGTGCTTCGGGCTCCACGAACTCGCCGTCGAGGACGCCCGCGCCTTCCACCTGCGGCCGAAGGCCGAGCAGTACGAGGACGGCACCGAGCTGATCATCCTGCGGACCGCGCGCTACGACGACGAGCGCGAGGAGGTCGACACCGGCGAGATCAGCGTCTTCCTCGCCGAACACTTCGTGATCACGGTCCGTCAGGGCATCGCCAGCGAACTGCACGGTGCCCGCAGCCGCCTGGAACGCCGCCCCGAGCTCCTGCGCGCCGGGAGCTCCGCGACCCTGTGGGCCATCCTGGACCAGGTCGTCGACAGCTACGCCCCGGTCGTCGCCGAACTCGAACACGACATCGAGCAGATCGAGGCCACGGTCTTCTCCGGGGCGGTCGCCCCGACCGAGCGGATCTACTCCCTGCGCCGCGAGGCCACCGACTTCTACCGCGCCGTCCACCCGCTGCTGGCCGTGCTCACCCGGCGGCTGCAGCCCGGCAAGTCACCGACGGAGCTCCGGCCGTACTTCCGGGACGTGCACGACCACCTGCTGCTGGTCAACGAGGAGGTCGCCGCCCAGCGCGACCTGCTGGCCACCGTCCTCGAAGCGAACATCGCGGTGATCTCCGTCGAGCAGAACAAGATCAACCTGCGGCAGAGCGCCACGATGGAGCGGCTCACGATCCTCGCGTCGGTGTTCCTGCCGATGTCCTTCGTGGTCGGGTTCTTCGGGCAGAATTTCGACTGGCTGGTCCGGCACATCAGCAGCTTCAAGGCGTTCCTCGTCATCAGCCTCTGCGGGCTGCTGCTGCCCTGCCTGCTGCTCTACGCATGGCTGCGGAGGCGGCGCCGCCACCTCGCGCCGCCTCCGCCGGAAGTGAGCAACGCCGCGCCGCACACGGCCAGGAGCCCCCGGCCCGGGTGACCCGGACCCCCCATCAGACGGCCGGCCTGTCGCCGCCGCGGACCCGCCCCCAGGCCGCGGCGAACAGCTCCGGCAGCGTGCCCGGCAGCGGCGGGAGCGCCGTCACCTGCGCCCGGGCGCTGCCGCCCCCACCGGAGATCACCGCTCCCAGCAGCGGCGCCTTCCAGCACTCCATGGGCGGCAGCGGCTTCGCCGCGTGCGCCCACGGGCCGGGAAGGAAGACGCTCCGCCCGGCGCGCGCCCGCTTGTCCTCCACCACCAGGCCGCGCCCGGCCAGTTCGGCGACGACCGCCCGGTGCCGGGCGGGGGCCCAGCCGTTCCACCGGCGCACGTTCCGGTCGGACGGCACGGCGAGCGCCAGGAGCTGGAGGTAGAGCGCCGCGGCGTCCCCGGACAGCCCCAGCCCGTCCGCCACCTCGGCCACCAGGCCGGGCGCGCAGGCCCGCGGGTCCGACTCGTACCGCCCCGGAGGCAGGTCACCGGCGGTGATCCGGCCCATCAGCCGGTCGCACGCGCCGCCGGTCAGCCAGTCCCAGCGCGCGGAGCCGCCCCTTCCGTGGACGATGCCCGAGCGCAGCACCCCGGCCGGGGAGTCCTTGCGCGCCAGCACCTTGCGCAGGACCCGGACGACCTCCGGCGCGCCGTCGCGGACCGGGTCCCCGGCGGGCAGGTCGGCGTACGCCCAGGGCAGGCCCGTGAACAAGGCGTCGACAAGGCTGTCGGCGTCCGCAAAGCCCATGACGTCCCACACCGTCCGCAGGTCCCGGTGCTCCGGCGGGCAGGGCCACAGGCGCAGGTAGAAGCGGGGCGGCAGCGGCGCCTGCGCCGGGTCGAGGAAGAGGTGGCACAGGTCGGTCGCCGGTATCCGGGTCTCCAGGGCCAGCGCGGCCCGCCAGGTCTCCTCCGGCGGGAGGGGCCGCGCGCCCTGCTGCTCGCGCCAGGCCTCGGCCGTGCGGGCCGCGACGCGGCGTATCCCGCCCGGCTCCCACAGGTCGGCCGGGTCCTCGGGCAGGACATCGGCGAGCAGGGCGATGCGCTCCGGGTCCTGGAGCCGGCCCAGCTCGGCACGCGCGCTCTCCGCCTCCGCGGCCTTGAGGCCGAGGACGGCCCGCTCGTCCTTGTCCAGGAAGGGATGGTGGTAGCCGTGCGCCCCGGGGTTGCCCGCCAGGGTGAGCGCGGCCGCGGGCCGGCTGATGCCGCAGGCGTCGCTCAACCCGGCGACCGCGGCCGGATCCCAGGGCACGGGCCCGCGCTCACGCACCAGCGCCACCAGCCGGCGCAGCTGCCCGGGGGTGCCCCAGCCGCGGTGGGCGTCCTCGGCGTACAGCAGCTCGCCGGGAAGGCCCGGAGCGGTGCCGCCCGTACGCGCCTCCAGCAGCCTCCGCTCTCCCTTGACCGGCCAGTACGCGGCAACAGCCGCGCCGTGCGGGCCGCGGACGCCGAAGGGGCCCTTCTCGGTGAGCCGGCCGGTCCGGAAGCGGTAGGAGGGGTCCGCGAACGGGCTCTCCGCCCACGACTCCAGCAGGTTCAGCAGCACTTCGCGGCGGGCCGGGCGGGTCGACGGGGCGGCCGCGCGCAGGGCCACCGCACCGATACGGCCCACGAACCGCGTCCACGTGCCGTCCCCGGCCGGCTTGGGACCGCTCTCGCCGGGTCCCGGCGTCCACGTCCCCGCGATGAACCGGCCGGTGCGCTCGATGGAGACGAGCGCGTCGTCGTCCCAGACGCCCCAGCCGCCGATGAAGCCCTGCAGGGCGGAGGTGATGGCGTCGCGCTCCCACTTCCGGGCGGTCCAGGCGCCGTTCCCGTCGTACTCGTTCATGCCCCTGATGATGGCCGACGCCACTGACAACCAGCCTCGGCGCGGGCGCGGTCGTGCGCAGTGCGGTCGACAGACCCTCGCAATGGCACCGTCATGGTCCGGAGGGACACTGTGTACAGCCGAGTGACTGCACGGGCTGCTGGTGATAGGCCATGGTCGTGACGGCGCGCGGCGACGGGCTTGCAGCCGCCTGCCGCTATGGACCTGACACGGTTTCTGATGACGGGAGAGACGACATGCCTCTTGACGGCGAGTACGAGCCGAGCCCCACGGCGTGGGTGCGCGAGCAGGTCGAGAAGTACGAGGGCTCCGGGGGCACGGAGGGGACGACGATGCGCGGCCTGCCCGTCGTCATCCTCACCAGCCGGGGTGTCAAGAGCGGGAAGCTCAGGAAGTCCCCGCTCATGCGGGTGGAGCACGAGGGCGTCTACGCCGCGGTCGCCTCGCTGGGCGGCGCTCCCGAGAACCCGGCCTGGTACGGCAACCTCCTCGCCGACCCGCGCGTGGAGCTCCGGGACGGCACGGAGGTACGGGACATGAGGGCCCGGGAGGTCACGGGGGAGGAGAAGGAGATCTGGTGGGAGCGCGCGGTCAAGGCGTTCCCCGACTACGCCGAATACCAGAAGAAGACGGACCGCGTGATCCCGGTCTTCGTCCTGGAACCGGTCCCCGGCGGGCACTGACGGGCACTCACCTGACTCCCGGCAAGGGGCGGTGCGGATGATGCGTGTGGTCCTCCTGGGCGAGTTCCGCGCGGACCGGCTGCTGCCGCCCCTCCTCCGCGGGGGCGCCGAGGCGGTGGTGCTGGGCTTCGCGCCGCGCCTCGCCCCGTTCCTGGCGTCCTCGCTCGGGCGGGACGTGGTCTGCGGAGCGCTGCCCGCCGCCCTGCGCGAGCAGGACGTGCCTCGCCTGCTCGCGCACTGGCGAGCGGACGTCGCCGTTCCCAACGCGGGCTGCCCCGGGCAGGAGCAGTTCCTGCCGCTCTACGCCCGCACCGCGCCCCGGTGGCGGACGGCAGGCCGGCACATGCCCGTCCATGCGGAGGCGTTCGCGGAGCTGGCCTGCGACAAGGTGGCATTCCACCGGACGGCGCAGGAGCGCGGCTGGCCGGTCCCCGGGGGCGTGGTCTGCGGCGCGGCACCGGCCGTCCGGGCGGCCGCGCGGGAGCTCGGGCTGCCCGTGATGGTCAAGGAAGCCCGCAGCGAGTTCCACGCCGGGCGCCACTACGTACGCGATCACGGCCGGCTCGACGCCGTCTGTGCCGAGGTCTCCTACCCGGTGCTCGTCCAGGAGGCGCTGACGGGCGAGGAGTACGGGGCCGAGTTCCTCTCCGACGGCCGGTCGACGGTGGCGTGGCCGGTGGCGTCCCTGGGCCGGCTCGACGGGGAGTGCGCCCCGGGCCGCAGGGTGAGGGTCGCCCCTGCGCCGCTGCCCGCGCCCGTGAACGCCGGACTGGCCGCCGTCGTGCGGGACATCACGGAGACGTTCCGGCCGTACGGCCCGTGGCAGATGGACTTCGCGGTCACCGACGAGGGCCGGCCGGCGGTGATCGAGCTGAACGGGCGGCTCGGCGGGGTCTCCAACATGAGCTGGGCCGCCACCGGGGCCGACCCGCACGTGGCCTACGCCCGCTCCGTGCTCGCCGCAGCGGGCGGCAGCCCTCCGGAAGGCCCGTCCGCCGGCCCCCTCCCGCCCGTCCGGATCGCTCTCGAACTGCCGGTGCCCTCCGGCGCGCCGCTGCCGGCCGCGCCGGAGGGCACGCGCCTCATGCTCTTCCCGGGCTCCCCGGTCAACCCGGGTCCGCTCGCCGGCGGCTTCTGCCGGCAGGTGCTCGCCGTCCCCGGTGACCGTGTTCCCGCGGCCCTCGCCTGGCTGGACGAACTGCCGCCGGGGACGCTGCTGAACAGCCCTCAGGAGGCGGCGGGCCAGCTTGTACGCGGCGTGCGGGGCCTTCGCGGTGCCGGTGCGCTCAGGCGAGGAGGTTCGTGATGAGCTTGCGCACCCTGCCCCTGACCACGGGCAGCACGCCGTGGACGAGCTGGGTGCCGTAGACGACGGTGGTGCCCGGCGGCGGAGTGCACGTCCAGCGCGTGTGCGGCACCTCGGAGAGGCGCACGGGGCCGCGGCGGGCGGTGATCTCGTGGACGAACCGCGTGCCCGGCGCGTAGGCGCTCCCCGCGGGCACGGCGGTGTCGCTCCACAGGGCGTCCGCCGAACACGTGTCGAGGTAGAACTCCCCGCCCTCTTCGGCGTCCTGCAGGTTGAACGCGATCCGGGCGATCCGCTGCGGCCGGGCTCCCGGGTCGCCCACGCCGTGGACGTGCGGACGGATGGTGTCACCGGGCCCGAGGTCGTGGTAGAGCCACGGGTCGGCGGCCGTGGCGGAGGGGAAGGCCCGGCGGAGGGCGGGCAGGGCCCGCTGCAGGGCGCCGTCCAGGATCGCCTGCGCCTCCCCTGGCGGGGTCGTGCCCTCGCTGGGCCGCGCGGGGACCCAGCCGCTGGTGGCGAGGTAGGCGTCCAGGACCTCGGTGAGGCCGTCCGTCTCCTCGGCGGTCAGGAAGCCTTCCACGGTCTGGACGGCCAGGGTCTCGGTCATGTGGATCACGGGTGCGGACTCCCTTCACGGCGCCCGGCAGGACCCGGGGCGCGATTCCCGTACGAGTGCAGTACGGGAGCGCGCCGTTGCCAAGCGCGCCCCCGGCCAAGGGCGGCGGCCCCGTGCACCGCGCAGCGGGGTTGACGGAGCGCACCGCCTGAGCCAAAGGTGGGCGCGTGACGTCCCTGAGCGCGGATGTGACCACCGAGGTGCTCGTCGTGGGCGCCGGGCCGGCCGGGCTGCTGCTGGCCTGCGAGCTGGCGCTGGCGGGGATCCGGACACGGGTGGTGGACAAGCGCGTGCACGCGCACCGGGAGTCGCGCGCCCTGAATCTCCACCCGCGCAGCATCGAGCTGATGGACATGCGCGGCCTGGCCGGCCGGTTCCTCGCCGCTGGCCGGACGGTGCCCGGCTGGCAGTTCACCGCGAGCCTCAAGCAGCCGCTCGACTTCACAGCCCTCGACACCCGCCATCCGTACGCCCTGCTGCTGGCCCAGTCCCGGACCGAAGACCTGCTCGCCGGGCGGGCACGGGAACTGGGCGTGCCCGTCCACCGCGGATGCGAGGCCGTCGCCCTGCGCGAGGAGCCCGGGGGAGTGGAGGCCGACGTCGACGGACCCGGCGGGAGGGTCACGGTGCGGGCCGCGTACGTGGCCGGGTGCGACGGAGGGCGCAGCTTCGTGCGGCAGGCGTCCCGCATCGGCTTCCCCGGCACCCCCGAGACGATGACCGCGGTCGTCGGGGACTTCGCGCTCGCCGATCACGCTGATATCGAGCGGGCCCGGCGGCACGGCGTGCTCGTCGCCCGGCTGGAGGCCGGGCTGACCCGGTTCGTGGTCATGGACCCGGCCCGCATCCGGGTTCCCTCCACCGAACCGGTGACCCTGGAGGAGTTCCGCACCTCCCTGCGGCAGGTGTGCGGCACGGACTGCGGGATCGGCCGGCCGCGGTGGCTGTCGTGCTTCGGCAACACCACCCGCCTCGCCGAGACCTACCGGCGGGGCCGTATCCTCCTGGCCGGCGACGCCGCGCACGTCCACTTCCCCGTCGGCGCCCAGGGCCTCAACACCGGCCTGCAGGACGCCATGAACCTCGGCTGGAAGCTCGCCGCCACCCTCCGCGGCCGGGCGCCCGCCGGGCTGCTCGACACGTACCACCACGAACGCCACCGCACCGGCAGGGAACTGACCACCCTGACCCGGGCCCAGACCCTCCTCGTGGAACTGCCCCTCACCGCCGCCTACGCCGGCCCCGCGGGCCTGCTGTGCGAGCTCCTCGACACCCTCATCGGCTTCCCCGACGTCAACCGCCACCTGGCGGGGCGTCTGTCGGCCCTCGACACCGCCTATCCGCCCGCGGACCCCGGCGCCCACCCGCTGACCGGGCGGCGCATGCCCGACATCCCGCTGACCGCGGCCGCAGGTGCCGCCGGCCGGCTCTACGAGCACCTGCACGACGGCCGTTTCGTCCTGCTGCACCTGGGCGGCGACGCACCACCGGCCGGCGACGGGCCGGATCCCGCACACGTCCGCGCCGTGCACGCCCTGCCGCCCGAGCCGGGCGGGGGGCACCCGGCCCTGGCCGGCGTGACCGAAGTGCTCGTACGCCCCGACGGCCACGTCGCCTGGGCCACCGCCGCCACCAGCCCCGGGGTCCTGCGCACCGAGCGTGCCGGCGCCCTGGCCCGGTGGACCTCGGCGCGCGGGTCCGTGTGACCGGGGGATCACGCAGTGCCGACCGTCCCGCGGGCCCACAGCTCCGCCGCCATGTCCGCCACCGCGGTCATCGTGCGCCGGTGGAGGCCGCCGCCGAACGTGACCCGGGCGGCGCCCAGTTCGCCCAGCTCGCGGGGCGAGGGGCCGTTCGGCAGGGCGATGGCGTTGAGGGGGACGGGGACGGCCCCGGCGATCTCGGGGAGGAGTGCGGCCGGGGCGAGGATGGGGTACACGCAGTCGGCGCCCGCCCGGGCGTAGAGGCGGCAGCGGTCGATGGCGGCCGCGGCGTCGGGGGCCGCCGGGGCGCCCTTGAGGAAGGTGAGGAAGGTGTCGGTCCGCGCGTTGATCACGAGCCGGTCACCGGCCGCGGCTCGCAGCCGGGACAGCCGGTCGGCCTGCTCGGCGGGGTCCTTGAGCCGCCCCGTGACGCGATCGCTGTCCTCCAGGTTGCAGCCGACGGCGCCCGTCTCCAGCAGCCGGTCGGCGAGTTCGGCGGGCGGCAGCCCGTAGCCGTCCTCAAGGTCGGCGGTGACCATGACGCCGCTCCCGGCGACGGCCCGCACGATCCGGGCCACCGCGGCGAACATCTCGTCCGCGGGCGCGCTGCCGTCGGCGTACCCGAGGACGGCCGAGATGCCGGCGCTCGGCGTGGCCAGGGCCCGGAACCCGGCATCGGCGAACGCACGGGCACTGGCGGCGTCCCAGGGGCCGGGCAGGACGAGGGGACCGGCCCCGGCCCGCCGGCGGTGCAGGGAGCGGAAGACGGCGGCATCGGAGATGGTTGTCATACGCCCGACCGTAACGGCGCCGCAGGCCGGGAAACTGGTCCACTCGGAGCGCCGTTTCCTGGGCCACTGCGGGGACGGCCGACCGCCGGTGGCAGGAGCCGGGAGGAGTTCGCCCGGGGGGCCGCCCGGCCCGCTGCGCCCACGTCGCCGGCGTCACGCGCGACGAGCTCGCAGAGATCGTCCGCCGGATCGTGGCGGCCGCGCTGCACGCACAGGGCGCCCCGGTCACAGAGAACCGGTGACGGAGCCCGGCAGGCGGGGTCGGGCAGGCGGGGTCAGGACGCGAACCAGACCCGTTCGATGCGGTTCTGCCCCACCTCGTACATGGCCACCGCCGTACGAGTTTCCCCGCCCATGAAGCCGGTCACGCGCTCCTGGTCGATGACGATGCGGCCGTGCGTCACCCGCGAGACCAGTTCGGCGTGCAGGCCGGGGCTGGCGGCGAAGAGGGTGGCGTAGCGCTCGCGGAAGGCGGGACCCGACACGTCGGCGAGGACCTCGCCGGACGGGAAGGCGCGCACGGGCACGTCCTCGGCGTAGTACCCCAGGAACGCTTCCAGGTCGCGTGCGTTGTACGCCGCGAGCTGGCCGTCGACGATCTCCTCCGGAGACATGGGCATCCCCCTTTCCGGCCCGGCCGGCCTGCGGCGTCGGCGGGCGCACGTACGGCGGTGTCACCACCGGCGGCCGCATCCCGCCCCTGGGCTCGAACGCATGACCGCCGGAAGGGAAATGATCATACCGGTGAGGACGGGGAGCGCTCCGAGTGCGCGGCCCGGCGGGCGAGTTCGCCGAGCCGGCGGCGGAGAACGATGCCGGCCAGGCGGTGCAGGGCCGCGGCCTCGCCCGCCCGGTGCCCGATCCGCCGCCACATGCCGAGCGCGCGCCGGTAGCAGTCCCCGGCATCGTCCCGGCGCCCCGTGCACGCGTACACGTCACCGAGGCCCTGCACGGCCACGGCCTGGTGGTAGAGGTCGCCGCTGCGCCGGGAGGCGGCGAAGACCTCCAGGTAGTAATCCCGGCTCCGGGCGTACTGACCGCGCGCACGGCAGCCGGCCGCCAGGCCCACCAGGGCCCACGTCCGGCTGAGGTAATGGCCGGACGCCTCGGTGAGCGCCAGCGCCCCGCGGAAAAAGGACTCCGCCTCCTCGGGCCGTCCCCGCCGCAGGGCCAGGCGCCCCAGGCCGATCCGCCCCCAGCTCTCGCTGTGGCGGTTCGAGAGGCTCAGAGCCAGAGCGATGACCTGCCGGTGCTCCTCCTCGGCCTCCTCGTACCTGCCGAGCCCCTCCAGGGCCCAGCCGAGACCGATGCCGGCCCAGGCCCGGCTGTGCCGGTCGCCGATCCGCCGGGCGAGCGCGGACGCCCGGCGCAGATCCTCCTCCGCGGCGGCGTGATCGCCCAGTTGCGTGCGCAGGTAGCCCAGGCCGATCAGGCCCCAGCCCTGGCTGTGGAGGTTACCGAGCCGCTCGCCGAGCGCGATCGCCCGCCGGTAGTGCTCCTCGGCCGCGGCGAACCGGCCCAGCTGCCAGTCCACCATCCCGAGGGCGTGCAGCACCGCCGCCTCGGCGAGCCGGGCGTCGCAGACCCGGCACAGCGCCAGGGCCCGCAGCAGGTGCTCCTCGCTGCGCCGGTAGTGGCCGAAGGCCCACTGGGTGACGCCCAGACCGTTGAGCGCGGCCGCCTCGATCCGGGGCGCGCCGGCCCCGGGGCAGACCGCGAGGGCCCGTTCGTAGCACTCCTGGGCGGTGCGGCAGTCGGAGACTCCCAGGTAGATGCTGCCCAGGTGGCACAGCGCTTCGGCCTCGCCCGCACGGCTTCCGGAACGGCGGGAGGCCGCCCTGAGCCGGTCGAGCACGCGAAAGCTGTCGGTCCGGTACTGCCGCAGCGCGAGCAGGGGCTGGAGGCCGGTGGCGAAGTGCTGCGTGAGCTCGTGCCGGCCGCGCCGGGCCGCCTCCTCGACGGCGGCCACGAGGTTGAGCCGTTCCTCCTCCATCCAGCTCAGCGCGGCCGGGCCGTCGGCGAGCCGGGGCAGCGGCGCGACGGCGGGCGCGGAGGCGGAGGCGGACGCGGAGGCCGGGGGCAGGGCGGGCACCGCGGCGGCCCGGCCGTCGCCCGGCTCCGGGGCGGCGGCGCGCCCGTCCGGCGTCCGCATGAGCTGCCAGGGCCCGACGCGGGCGCGGGCCGCCTCCACGGCGCGCCGGTACCACTCCAGGAGCCGCTGCACGGCCGCGGAGCACTGCTCCTCCCCGTCCTCGGCGCGAGCGCGCTCGCCCGCGTAGAGGCGCACCAGGTCGTGGAACCGGTAGCGGTCCGCGGTGTGCTGCTGGAGGAGGTGCTCGTCCAGCAGCGCCTCCAGCACGTCCCGGGCCAGCTCCGCGGTCGTGCCGGTCAGGGCCGCGGCGGAGTACGCGGTGACGTCCGGCCCGGGGTGGAGGGCCAGCAGGCGGAAGAACCGTTGCCGCACCGCCGGCAGGGCACGGTAGGACAGGTCGAACACCGCCTCCACGGCACTCGTCCCGGCGGCGAGCTGCGACAGCCGCCGCGGTGCGCTCTCCAGCCGCTCCGCCAGCCCGGCCACCGGCCACGCGGGCCGCGTCTGCAGGCGGCGCGCCGCGAGGGCGACCGCGATCGGCAGATGACCGCACAGCTCCGCGAGGCGTGCGGAGGCCCCGGGCTCGGCGGCCACGCGCTCCCGGCCCACGAGGCGGGTGAGCAGGCCCAGCGATTCGTACGGGGCGAACGCCGCAAGCCGCAGCGGGCGGGCGCCTTCCAGACCCGCGAGGGGACGGCGGCTGGTGACGAGCACCAGGCAGGTGGCGCTGCCGGGCAGCAGAGGGCGGACCTGCTCCTCGTGCGCGGCGTTGTCCAGCACGACCAGGGCGCGCCGGCCGGCCAGGCGGTCCCGGTACAGGGCCGCGCGGGCCTGCACGTCCTCGGGCATCCGCTCGCCGGGGACGCCCAGCAGGCGCAGGAACTCCTCCAGGACGGCGGAGGGGTCCGCCGGTTCCCCGTCGGGGGAGAAACCCCGGAGATCGGTCCACAACTGGGCGTCGGGGAAGAGGCCGCGCGCGACGAGCCGGTGAGCGGCGTGGACGGCCAGCCGGGTCTTTCCCACGCCGGCCATCCCCTCCACCACGACGACGGCCGGTGCGGTCGCCGCGGGGGCCCGGTCCGAGGGCACCTCGCAGGCCTCGGCCGTCCCGGCCGCTTCGACCAGCTCGGCGAGTTCGGCCTCACGGCCCGTGAACTCCATGATGTCCATGGGGAGCTGGTGACAGCCCCTGCCCGGATGACCGTTCTCCGCGCGAGGTGCGGAATCGGCGGGCACCAGCGCGGTGAGTGCCCCGGGCGCGGTGCCCAGCGCGGCCTCCAGGCGCCGCGCGAGGGGCAGCGTCGCGGACTGCGCTCCGTTCTCGACCTTGCTGAGATAGCCCTTGCTGTAGTGGGCCAGCCGGGCGACGTCCGCCAGCGACCTCCGCTGTTCCGCCCGTAAGCGACGCAGCGCCGTCCCGAAACGCTCCACGGCTCCTGCCTCTCCCCAGAGCTTTCCGATGGTCGCGAGCGGTTTCCCAGTTTCCTCAACCCGGGAGGAGGAGTAAACCCCTTGTCCGGGCCACCGGTCGGCGGCGAGGCTCGGGATCTGCCGAGGCAGGGATTTCGGGGGATCCCGGAACGGGGGACCGGGGTGCGGAAATCCCTGCCGGAGGCGTCTTGGACAGACTGCCGGCGGCGCCCCACCCGGCAGCGTTGCCCGAGGCGGCCCCGCAGCGGACGCGAGTCCGGGGTCGCCGATGCCGTACGGGAAGCCCGACGTGTTCCGGAGTCGCCGGGTGCCGCACGCCCTGCCGACGCCACGGGTACGTACGCCCTTTCGTCTCGATCGACGGTCCGTTCGATACGGTTCGGCGATCAATCCGGGCATCAACCGTGACAGTGGTGCGGCAGGATGAGCCCACGTGATCGACTACCAGCGGCAGCAGCCGGTGCCTCCGCCGCACGCTCCTCAGCCTTACCAGCCGTACGCTCAGCAGCTTCCGTATCCGAACCCTCAGCCGTATCAGCACCCGCACCCGCACCCGTATCCCTATCCGCAGCCGCAGCCCCCTGCCGTCCCCGAAGCGGTCGGCGACGAGCGCCGCATGCTCTTCGCCACGATCGACGGGACCATCACGGTCGTGGCCGGTTTCGCCCTGGCGCTGAGGATCGCGGAGGACAAGAGCACCGGCACGTTCTGGGCCGTCGCCGCGGCGTGCGTGTTCGGGGTGTCGTTCCTCCACCACGTCCTGGGGGCCGTGCTGTTCCGGACGACCGTGGGGAAGTTCCTGCTTCTGACGCGCGTGGTGCGGGAGGCCGACGGCGGGCGGCCGCGCTTCTGGCAGGCCGTGCGGCGCTGGCTCCTGGGCCTGACCTGGCTGCCCATGCAGCCGGTGTGGAGCCTGTTCGGCTCGGAGGGCGACCCGTACGAGGACGGCTGCGGTCTGCGCTACGTGCGCCGCAGGGATCTGCGGTAAGGCCTGATCTGCCGTAAGGCCTACCGCGACGGAGGGCCCGCAAAAAGGCGCCGGTCCCCAGGACCGGCAGAGGTCATGAGGACCGGCGCCACGCACGGGCCCGCGTCAGCCGCGGGTCATCACATGCCGCAGAACGGCGGGATGATGTTCTTGTGGGACACCCAGCCGCGGGTGCCCTTGGCCAGGCCGCCCTTGCTCTTGGCCTTCAGCTGGACGTAGTCCCAGCCGCCGGACGAGCGCAGGATGCGGATCGGGTCCTTGAAGTACAGCTGGCCCACGACCGAGCCGGACGTGCTCGCCTTGGTGCGCAGGCGGGTGCCGTCGGTGTAGATCATGGCGTTGTCCTCGTGGCACGCCTTGGCGGACACGGTGGAGACGGCGGCCGCGGGGGCGGCGGGCGCGGCCTGGGCCGGGGCGGCGAGGGCCGCGGTGGTGCCGATGAGGGCGGCGGTGGTGAGTGCGAGGGATATGCGTCGCACGGATCCTCCGGTTGTTCGTGTGATGCGGCGGGTGCCGCGCGATCACCCTAGGGGCTCCGGAGAGACCGTCCCGCAGCGATCTTGTCACGTCCCCGTCACAACCTCGCGGGCCGCGGAACGGCAGCGGTGCAGGTCGTGGCGGGGGGCGTGGGCGGGGGCCGGGAACGGAGGGAGTTCCGGCATCCGCCACAATGGCGGAAACCGACGATCATGTCCTTCGGGGCAGCAGCAGGAGTGTCCGGAGCGACCTGATGACGCAAGTGAACGGGGGGACCTATCAGTCCCAGGGGTACCATCGCGCACGCCGCGCCAAGCGGTGGACCATCGTGGTGGCGTCCTTGGCGGTGCTCGGACTGATAACCGCCGGTGTGCTCGACTACCTCAAGATAGGCCCCTTCTCCGACAAGGGGGAGCCGGTGAGCTTCGGCCAGGACCGGGCGGCCGGCAGCGGCGGCCAGGCCGGCGGCGCGAACGGCGCGCAGAAGGCGGATTCCCCGGTCCTCATGCCGACCGGCCCCGCGGCCGAGTTCAAGAACACCGAAACGCTCGGTGACGGCACGCACATCGCCGTCACCACGCTGGAGGGCAAGAAGTCCGGTTTTACCGGCAAGGTATGGGTCTGGGCGCCCAAGGAGTACAAGAACCCGAAGTTCGAGAAGCACGGCTTCCCCGTCCTCATCGCCCTGCCCGGCGGCCCCGGCTTCCCGGACAACTACTGGATGGGCACCAACCTCAAGCTCCAGTCGTCCATCACCAAGTGGTACGCCGAGGGCAAGAGCAAGCCGTTCCTCCTGGCCATGCCGGTCCTCAACCCCAAGAACAACGGTACGTACTGGGACGGAAGTGACATCCCGGACCAGCCGAAGATGGGCACCTGGCTGACCGAGGACGTCCCGGACCTGATGAAGGCCAACTTCCGCACGATCAAGTCGCGCGACGGCTGGGCCTTCATGGGCTCCTCCTCCGGCGGCTTCGCCGGCATGAAGTCCGTGCTCAAGCACCCGGACAAGTTCAAGGCCGCGATCGCCTCCGGCCCGGACTTCTACCCCGACTCCCCGCTGTGGAAGGGACACCCCAAGGAGCGGGACGAGAACGACCCCAAGCTGCTGGCCAAGGACCTGATCGCCCGCAAGGGCCCCGAGGTCTACATCGCCTTCCAGTACGGCACGAGGGAGGACCCCATCACCATCAACGGGGTCAAGAACTTCGTGAAGGAGTACGGGCACGGCCCGGTGCACACCATGGTGAAGGAGATCCCGGGCGGCAAGCACGACGCCTACACGTACGTGCCGAGCATGGGGCAGGGCCCGATCCAGTTCATCAGCGAGCAGCTGTCGGACCCGGTCCCGGCGTCCTGACGCTGCGGCGGTGCCGGCTGCGCGGGGCTCAGTCTTCGAGGCCTTCGAGGCCTTCGCGGCCTTCCAGAGTTGCGAAGAGCCCGCGCAGCGCCCCGGCGAACGGGGCCGCATGGGTGAGGAAGCCCACGTGCCCGCCGGGGAGCTCCGTGATCCCCGTGCCGGCGAGCTCCGCCACGGCCCGCGCCGTGCGGTGCAGGAGCGTCTCCGGCCCCTCGCCGCCGACCGCCACGGCGAACCGCGCCGCCCGCAGCGCACCGGCATCGGGCCGGAAGCGGACGAACGAGCGCAGCTCGTAGGACAGGCACGTCCCAAGGTTGCCGCGGATACGCGCGAGCATCTCCCGTACCGCCGCTGGAAGGTTCCCGGACGGGGCCGGGGGCGCCTCCACGCCGATCGCCGCCGTGAACGGCCGCATGGCCGCGTCGACGCCTTCGCGCTCGTGGAGCTCGCAGACCTCCTGGAACAGGGCGTGCCACTCGCCGGCGTCGGGCAGCAGCTCGATCACGAACGGCTCGTGCGCCACCAGGGCCCGTACGCGGCCGGGGTGGCGGGCCAGGAGCGCCATGCCGATCATGCCGCCGTAGCTCGTGCCGAAGACGTACGCCGGCTCGCCGGCCGCGACCGCCTCCAGCAGCAGGCGGGCGTCCTCGCCGTGCTCTTCGATCCACTGCTCCCGGGGCGGGCCGGTGAGCCGGCTGCGGGAGTTGCCGCGCAGGTCGTACGTGACGACCGTGAAGTCCTGCGCCATCAGGTCCGCGAGCGGACCGAACATCGCCGCGTCCCCGTCGCCGCCGTTCACGAGCAGCAGGGGCGGGCCCGATCCGCGCACCTCGTAGTAGAGCTCGGCTTCGGGCGTGGTGAGCGCAGCGGTCCTCATGGCAGACGAGAGTGCACCGGGAGCGGGGCTCCGGGCAATGACGCGCCGGTGGTGAGGGGGAGCGCCGGGGCCAGACGTCAGCCTCCCCGCCGGCCAGCGCGCGCAGCGCGCCCGTCAGCTGGGCGGGCGCGAGGGGCGGGGCCGGCAGGGCGCCGGCGGCCGGGGCGCGCAGGCCGTCCAGGAGGAGCCGGAGGTGGCGCCGCCAGGCCTGCGGGGCGACGGTCCGCGTGAAGCGGGCCGGGTCGTCGAGCCACGGTAGTGCGCCGGCTCCGGCGGCTCCGGCGATCCGGCCACAGACCGCTGTGACCGGCAGGCAGGTTCCGTTCCGTCGGGAGCGCTCGGTGCGGGCACGGCAGCGTCGGAACCGGCGTCGGTGGGAGCCCCGGACTGCAGGGCCTCGTACCGGTTTGCCGGCTTCAGGCTCGGGCCGCCGCCCATTCCGCCAGCACCGCGAAATCGCCGGCGCCGAGCCCGCGCCGCGGGTCGACCCGGTGCAGCAGGGCAGGGCCGTCGTGGTGCGCCGCCACCCACGCGCGGTCCGCGTCCGTGATCTCGTCGTCGACCCAGACGAACGCGCGCCCCTTTGCCCACGCGACGATCTCCGGCGTCTTCCAGAACACACCGCCCCCGGGCTCGGGCCGCGGCGAGGACCAGGCGACGTAGGGCAGGGCGGGCAGTCCCAGGACCGGCGCTATGAAGGCGTTGGCCTCTTCCTCCCAGGTCGTCGCCCAAACCAGGTCGTACGGAAGTGCGGCCAGAGCCGGCCCGTGGTCCGGGTTGAGCCACACCCGCAGCGGCTTCACCGGCTTGCCGGGCAGGCCCCACGTGGTCAGCAGGCGCCGCTCGGCCGCCTCCCAGCGCGGCGTCAGGAGCCGGTGCGTCCCGTAGCCCTCGGGCCGGCGGTGGGGCTTCGCGGCGTACGGGTTCAGCGGCCCGTCCACATCCATCAGCAACGCTGGGCGCACCACTCCGGTCCCTTCCTGTCCTCGACAAGTTGACTGTACGCACGTTTGACGGCGCGCAAGCACGGTATGCGCCGTGACAAGAGGCCCGCGACGGACACCGTACGGACACCAGAGGGGCCCGATGACTCAGCCGAAGAAGAAGACGGCCGGCAGCTCCGGCCCGTCCAAGACATCCCGCACGTCCAAGACATCCAGCACGTCCGGCACATCCGGCACGCCCGGAGAGACCCCCGGGACGGCCGTGACCGCGGCGCAGGTGCTGCGCGCGGCGCACGAGCAGTTCATCGAGCTCACCGGTCTGCGCCCCGAAGGAATCAGCCGGTTCGAGAGGGCCGAGGGCGGGGGCTGGGAGCTGGAGGCCGAGGTGGTGGAGCTCGCCCGCGTCCCCGAGACGATGAGCGTCATGGCGCTCTACGAGCTGAGCCTGGACCCCGACGGCCTGCTCACCGGCTACCGCCGCGTGCGCCGCTACGAACGGGGCCGGGCGGACCGGACGGACTCCCGCTGAGGCCCGGGAGCCGGCAGCGACGAGAGGAAGTTGTCCGATGAGCGTAGTCCCCGCAGCCCAGGGCGGGGGTGCAGGCGGCACCAGCGGTCTGTACGACGTCCTGGAGCTGGTGCTCGACCGCGGCCTGGTGATCGACGCGTTCGTGCGCGTCTCCCTGGTCGGCATCGAGATCCTGAAGATCGACGTACGGGTCGTGGTCGCGAGCGTCGACACGTACCTGCGCTTCGCCGAGGCGTGCAACCGCCTCGACCTGGAATCCGGCCCGCACCGCAACCCCGGCCTGCCCGACCTCGTCGGCTCGGTCACCGAGGGCGGCGCCCGCGGCAAGGCCAAGGGCGCGCTCTCCGGCGCCGCGCAGAGCGTCGTGGACGCGGTCCAGCAGGTGCGGGACCGCGGTGACGACAAGAGCAGCAGCGGTTCCCGCTCCCGTAAGAAGGAGGAGAGCGAGTGACCACCTACGTCTACGGCATCGCCCGCGGCGAGCGCACCGAACTGCCCGAAGGGCTCACCGGCATCGGCGACCCGCCCCTGCCCGTACGCGTCGTGACCGGCGCCGGCCTCGCGGCCGTGGTCAGCGACTGCCCCGCGGAAGGGGAGCTGCGGCCCAAGCGCCGCGACCTGCTGGCCCACCAGCGGGTGCTCGCCGAGGCCGGCCGCCGCACCACCGTCCTGCCGATGCGCTTCGGCAGCGTCTCCGACAGCGACGATCAGGTGCGCGCCGTCCTCACGGAGCACTCCGGCCGCTACGAGGAACAGTTCGCCCGGCTCGAAGGCCGCGTCGAGTACAACGTCAAGGCCGTGCACCACGAAGAAGCGGTCCTGCACCTTGTCCTCGCCGAGAACGCCGAACTGCGCACCCTCGCCGAGGCCAACCGGGCCGCGGGCGGGGGCTCCTACGAACAGCGGCTGCGCTTCGGCGAACTGGTCGCCCAGGCCGTGCGCGAGCAGGAGACCCGCGACGCCGACCTGGTGCGCCGGACGCTGGAACCGCTGGCGGAGGGCGAACGGCCCGGCCCCGAGAGCACCGGCTGGTTCCTCAACGCCTCCTACCTCGTCGCCGAGGACTCCGACGCCGGGAGCCGGCTGCTCGCCGAGGCCGGCCGGCTCGAGAAGGAGCACCCGCACCTGGACGTCAAGGTCCACGGCCCCCTGCCCCCGTACAGCTTCGTCGAATGATCGGCTTCGTCGGCTGGGTGCTGCGCCGCGTCGTCCAGGAGGCCGAGCGGCTGTACTACGACCCGGCCGTCGTCGGCGCCGAGCTGAAGGAGCTCGAAGAACAGCTCGTCTCGGGGCTGATCGGCGAAGAGGAGTTCGACCGCCGCGAGGACGCGCTCCTGGACCGCCTGGCGGAGACACGACGCCGCGCCGCAGGGCCGGAAGGACAGGAGCACACGGTATGAATCCGGAACGAACCTCCATGCCCGAACGGACGCCCATGCCCGGGCGGACGCCGGTGACCGGCACCGGCGGCACCCTCGCCGGCACCGGTACCGGCGGCGCCAACCTCGCCGACATCCTGGAGCGCGTGCTCGACAAGGGCGTGGTGATCGCCGGCGACATCCGCGTCGACCTGCTCGACATCGAGCTCCTCACCATCAGGCTCCGGCTGGTGGTCGCCTCCGTCGACAAGGCGAAGGAGATGGGCATCGACTGGTGGGAGAGCGACCCCGCCCTGTCCTCCGGCGCCCGCCGCGGCGAACTGGGCGCCGAGAACGCCCGGCTCCGGGCCCGCGTCGCCGAACTGGAACAGCGCCAGGAGGACACCCGGTGAACCACGACGACCTGCTCTACGCCTACGCCGTCACCCGGGTCGCCGGCACCCCCGCCGCCGGCGACCTGGAGAACCTGACCGGCGTCGCCGGCGAACCCGTCCGCACCGTCCGGCACCTGGGCCTCGCGGCCCTCGTGGGGCCGGTACCGGCCGACCGCTTCGACGAGGCGGCCCTGCGCGCATCCCTGGAGGACATCACCTGGCTGGAGAAGGCCGCGCGCTCCCACCAGAGGGTGGTCGAGACGGTGACCGCCACCGGAGCGTGCGTGCTGCCGCTGCGGCTCGCGACCGTCTACCGCGACGAGACGGGCGTCCGCGCCATGCTGGCCGAGCGGAGAGCGGAGCTGGGCGAGGCCCTCGACCGGCTGGACGGCTGCGTCGAATGGGGCGTGAAGGTCCACACGGCCGACACGGCCCCGGCCGGCCCCGCCCCCGCTCCCGCCGCCGGCCCCCGAGCGCCGCGCGCCGCCCTGTCCGGCCGCGACTACCTCCGCCGCCGCGCGGCGGCACGCCACGCGCACGAGGAGGCGGCGCGACGCGAGGACGAGGCCGCGCGCGGCATCCACGCGGCGCTCGCCTCCCTCGCGGAGCAGACCCGGCTCTACCCGCCGCAGCACGGACCGCTCGCCGGCCCCTGCGGACGCAACGTCCTCAACGCCGCCTACCTCGTACGGAGCGAGAGCGGCGAGCGCTTCACCTCGGCCGTCGCCGGCCTGGCCGGCACGGCCCCCGCGGACGGCGTGCGCGTGGAGCTGACCGGCCCCTGGGCCCCGTACTCCTTCGCCCGGCAGGCCGCGACCGGAGAGGACGGACCGTGAACGCCGGCGCCCCCCTCGCCCAGCGCAGGATCACGCTGATCGACCTGCTCGACCGGCTGCTGGCGGGTGGCGTGGTGGTCGCCGGCGACCTCACCCTGAGCATCGCCGACGTCGACCTCGTCCGCATCGACCTGCACGCCCTCATCAGCAGCATCGACGACGACCGGGTGCCCTCGCCCTGGGCGGAGGCCGGCGCGTGACCCGCCGCGTGGAACTGGACGAGGCCACCGTCGAACGCGACCTGGCCCGGCTCGTGCTCACCGTCGTCGAACTGCTGCGCCAGCTGATGGAACGGCAGGCGCTGCGCCGGGTGGAGCGCGGCGACCTCACCGAGGAGCAGGAGGAGCGGATCGGCCTGACCCTCATGCTCCTCGCGGAGCGCATAGAGGAGCTGTGCCGGCGCCACGGCCTCAAGCCGGAGGACCTCAACCTCGACCTCGGGCCGCTCGGCACGCTGCTCTGAGCCGCTCGGCACGCTGCTCTGACTCGGCACGCTGCTCTGACCCGGCACGCTGCTCCGGCACGGTAGGCCGTCGCGCCGGCAGGCCCCGGCGTGCCCGCCCCCTCGGGCAGCCGCCGCCTAGTCACTGCCCAGCGTCGACCGGAGCAGCTTCTTGTCCGGCTTGCCGACGTCCGTGAGCGGGATGCGGTCCACGACGTGCACGGCGCTCGGCGCGTACATCGCCCCCATGCGCTCGGTGACGAACTCCCGTACCGCCTCGCGCCCCGCGTCACGCCCCGCCGCGGGCACGACCGCCACGTGGACCTCCTCGGTCCCGTCCGTGCGGCGCACCCCGAACGCCGCGCACTGCGCGACAGCGGGGTGGGCGAGCAGCACCTGCTCCAGCTCCGCGGGATAGACGTGGCCGCCGACCACGATGACCATGTCCTTGAGCCGGTCGACGAGGTAGAGGTACCCGTCGGCGTCGAGGTAGCCGGCGTCGCCCGTGCGGACCCAGCCGTCGCGCAGCACCTCGGCGGTGAGCCCGGGCTGCTGCCAGTAGCCGCTCATCATCATGGGCGTGCGGACGTGGATCTCCCCGGTCTCCCCGGTGGGGAGGACGGTGCCGTCCGCGCCGCGGATCTCGATGGTGACGCCGGGCCCGGCCCGGCCGACCGTGGTCTGCCCGCTCCGGCCCGTCCTCGTGTGCTCGTGCGGCAGCACCGACGTGATGCCGCCCGCCTCGGTCTGCCCGTACGTGCCGTACAGGACGGGCCCGAAGGCCTCGGCCGCCTCGCGCAGCCGCTGCGTCGAGACGGCGGTCCCGCCGTAGACGATCCGGTGGACCGACGACACATCGGTCGCGGCGAGGTCCGGGTGGTCCAGGAGCGCGTACAGCAGGGGAGGCAGGAGCCAGAGGTCGGTGATGCGCTCGCGCGCGACGGCGGCGAGGACTTCGGACGCGTCGAAGGAGTGCTGGAGGACCACGGTGCCGCCGGCGAGCAGCACGGCGTCGGCCATGATGCCTGCCAGGTGGGCGAGCGGGGTGCAGGCGAGGAGACGGGGCCGCGGGCCGGACCGCAGGCTCGCCGCCTGCCGGGCGAGCAGCTGCCCGTACGGTCCGTGCGCCATCCGGATGCCCTTGGGAATCCCGGTGGTGCCGCCGGTGTACCGGATGCACCAGTCGTCGCCGGGGAGCGCCGCACCGGCCACGGGGCGCACCGGGCGGGCCGCGGCGAGCGCCGGCAGGTCCGCGCCGGAGGACGCGGGGCCCAGGGTGAGCACGGTGGGGACCCGCACCTGGGCGAGCAGCGCCCCGGCGGACTCCGCCTCGGTGGCGGCGACGAGGAGCAGCGCCGTCCCGACGCTGTGCACGATCTCCGCCTGCACGTCCGGCGCCATGCCCTTGTTGAGGAAGACGACGCGGGCGCCGAGGAGGTTCGCCGCGTAGCGCGCGCAGAGGGGCTCGGGCTCGTTGCCGGTGAGGAGGGTGACCGTGCTGCCGCGGCCGATGCCGCGTTCGGCGAAGTCCGCCGCCAGCCGGCGGACGGTGTCGGCCACTTCCCCCGCCAGGACGGTCCGCCCGTCCGGGGCGATCAGTGCCGGCTGCCCGGGGGAGCGGGAGAGGGAGCCGAGGAGGGCTTCGGCGTAACTCTCGTACGGCTGGTGCGCGTTCATGGGGTCGTGCGCCTCTTTCCATGCGGTGCGGTGCTGAGCGGGGCCGCCGTGGGCGGCGGCGCATTCGGAGGCTACGAGGCCGTGATCCATACGGTCCAAGACCAGTTCGGGCATGTGATGATGCCTTGGGTGTTATGAGCTTCCGGTGCGATGAGGGGAAGGGGAGGCTCCGGTGGAGCTGTCGTCGCTGCGCTGCTTCCAGGTCGTCGCGCGTCACGAGCACATCAGCAGGGCGGCCGCCGAACTGCGCGTGGCTCAGCCGTCGGTGAGCCGCACCATCTCCCGCCTGGAGGCGGAGCTGGGCGTGCCGCTCTTCGACCGCCGCGGCCGCCGGATCCTGCTCAACCAGTACGGCGCCGCCTTCCTGCGCCGCGTCGACCGGGCGCTGGGCGAGCTGGAGGACGGGCGCCGCGAGCTCGCGGAGGCGGCCGGCGGCGAAGGCGGCAGCGTCGCGGTGGCCGCCGAGACCCTGCTGACCCTCGGCGAACTCCTCCAGCGCTTCCGGTCCGCACACCCCGGGATCGCCGTCCGGCTCTTCCAGTCACCGCCCGACGAGATGGCGCGCCGCCTGAACGCCCGCGAGGTGGACCTGTGCCTCGCCTCCCAGCCGCTGGCCGGAGCCGGGCTGGTCTCGGTGGAACTGATGCGGGAGACGGTGCTGCTCGCCGTGCCGGCGGGGCATCGGCTGGCCGGCCGGCAGCGGGTCGGGGTGGCCGCCCTGGACGGGGAACCCTTCGTCACCCCGAGCCCGGGCCACTGGCAGCGCGTGCTCACCGACCGGCTGTTCGCCCGGGCCGGCGCCCGGCCCGCGATCGTGTGCGAGGGCAACGAGCCGGGCGCGATCCTGGACCTGGTCGCCGCGGGCCTGGGGCTCGCGCTGCTGCCGGTCATGGCCCGGGACTGGCGCCCGTGCGAGGGAGTCGCCTGGGTGGAGCTGGACGCCCCCGACTGCTACCGCACGCTGACGCTCGTACGACACAAGGACGCCCACCGAACCGGCGCCGTCCGCCGCTTCGCCGACTTCACCGTCGAGCACTTCCGGCGGGCGGCCGCACCGTCGCCGTAGGGCCCGCCCCTCACCAGGGAGGACCGGCGAAGACGTACGTGCGTGCCCCGGTGGGAAGGGCGGTCACTGGCCGGGGGCGGCAGCCGTCCGGCGAGCGGCGAGGCCCTTCCCACTGGTCCCTTCCCACCGGGCGCGGCTCACCGAGCGTCGCCGCCCCAGCCGTGGGTGGAGAACAGGGCGCCGGAGCAGAAGCGGTGCAGGACGGCGGCGGTGTAGGGCACGCAGTCCGCCGGAGGGCGCCCGGGGTCGGCCCACACCAGCGCCGAGCACTTGCCCGGCTCGCGGTTGTGCGGCTCGCCGGACCAGCGCTGGGTCGTGAAGACCACCCCCAGCCGCGCCCGGCCCTCCGGGGAGCGGTGGTGCACGAGGTGGCAGAACTCCAGGTCGGCCGGTGCGATGCCGACGCCGACTTCCTCGCCGGCCTCGCGCAGCGCCCCCTCGACGAGGGTCTCGCCGTCTTCGAGGTGCCCGCCGGGCGGGGCGAGGAGGCCCGCGGCGTACACGTCCCCGGCGCGGCGCAGCAGCAGGACGCGCCCGTCCGTGCGGTGCAGCAGGACCATCACGTCGACCACGCTCCGGTAGCGGATCCGGTGGCTCACGCAGGCCTCCCCGCGGTGCGGGCGGCCGGGGCCGGGAGCGGTCGGCAATCGAACAGCAGGGGCACCCTCGTGTCGCTCGCGGGGCAGGTGGGACGGTGACGCACGACGCCTCCTCGTTGACGCATGGATCGGACGAGTGATCGGAAAAACGACCCCCGATCGGGTCCGTCACGGACCCCGGCGGGCGCTTTGTAGCGCGTAAGTTCGAGTCACGGTCAAGAGGGGCGTGGCTGCGGGGCGGGGGCCGGGACGGGCCTTGTGCGATTCACCCGGCCGTGGCTCCTCACCCGTTCCGGGGGTTGCGTTGCTCCCGGGAACGGCAGGCCACGGCGGGGCGCCCGTGTTCGCGGGCCGCCGGGCGCGGCTCCTTTGCAGCAGGCCGGGTGACGGCCCGGCGGATGCCCTCCTAGCGCGGCCGCGCGAAGCGGTGGGCGGCCACGGTGAGTGCGGCCGCGGCGAGCGCGGCGGTGATGCCGAGTTCCGCCGCGACGGGCAGGCGCAGGCCGGGGGACGCCGGCGCGGCCGCGGGCGCGTGGGCCGCCACCGCGCGGCGCAGCGGATCGACCGCGTATGTGAGCGGGTTGGCCAGGCAGATCGCCGCCAGCCAGGGCGGCAGGCCGGACAGCGGGAACATCGCGCCGGAGAGGAACAGCAGCGGGGCCATGGCGAAGCTGAGTACCGCCTGGAACGTCTGCATGCGGGTGATGCAGACGGCGGCGACGGCGCCGAGAGCCGTCAGAGCGAGGGCGCTGAGGGCGAGTTCACCGGCCAGGGTGGCGAACAGGGCCGGGTCGTAGGGGACGTGCGCGGTCCCTGCCAGGGCGAGGACGAGCGCGCCCTGGCAGGTGGCCACGGTCGTGCCGCCCGCGCACTTGCCCAGGAGCAGGGTGCCGCGCCGGACGGGGGCGACGAGCATCTCGCGCAGGAAGCCGACTTCGCGGTCCTGGACGAGGGAGGCGCCCGTGCCGATCGCGGGGATCTGCACGGCCATGGTGAGGACGCCCGGGAAGAGGTACGTGCGGTAGTCGCCGGAGCCCGCGGAGGAGGGGACGAGCACCGCCAGGCCCGTGCCGAGGACGAGCAGCAGGAAGACCGGCTGCACCAGCGTGACGGCCAGCCGTCCGCGGTTGCGCAGGAAGTGCAGCATCTCGCGCTGCCAGACCACGTGCGCGGCGCGCAGCTCGTGCCGTACGCCTGTGGGCACCGGGCCGTCCGCGGTGGTCATCGCGTGCCGTCCGCGTCGTGGAGGGTGCGGCCGGTGCAGCGCAGGAACACGTCGTCCAGGCTGGGCCGGGTGACGGTCACCGACAGCACGGGCACGCCGAGTCCGGCGCACAGGCGGGGCACGAACGACGCCCCGTCGGGGACCCGCAGCACCAGCCCGCCGGGGCTTGCGTGCGCCTCCAGGCCGAAGCGTCCGCGCAGCGCGTCCTGCGCGGCGGTGTCGTCGGCGGTGCGGACGGTGACGCGGTCGGTGCCGACGGCGGCCTTGAGGCCTGCGGGCGTTCCCTCGGCGACGATGCGGCCGTCGTCGATCACGCAGATGCGGTCGCAGTGCTCGGCCTCCTCCAGGTAGTGGGTGGTGAGGAAGAGGGTCACCGAGCGCTGCGTGCGGACGTGGTGGAGGTGCTCCCACAACTCGGCGCGCGACTGCGGGTCGAGCCCGAGGGTGGGTTCGTCCAGGAAGAGTACCTGCGGCGCGTGCAGCAGCCCGCGGGCGATCTCCAGCCGGCGTTTCATGCCGCCGGAGAAGGTGCGGACGAGGCTGTCGCGGCGGTCGTGGAGGCCGGCGAGGGCGAGCATGTCGGCGGCGCGGCGGCGCGCGGTGCGCCGGGGGATGCCGTAGAGGACCGCGTGGAAGCGGAGGTTCTCGGCGGCGGTCAGGTCCCCGTCGACGGTGAGGTCCTGGAAGACCAGCCCGATGCGGCGGCGCACGGCGCCGGGATCGGCGGTCACGTCGGCTCCGGCGACGCTCGCCCGGCCCGCGGTGGGCCGGACGAGGGTGCAGAGCATCGCGATCGTGGTGGACTTGCCGGCGCCGTTGGGCCCGAGGAACCCGAAGGTCTCCCCGGCGCGCACGGTCAGGTCCACGCCGCGGACGGCCTCCACGCCTGGGTAGGCCTTGCGCAGGCCCCGGGCGAGGACGGTGACGGGCGGCTGCCCCTGCCCCGCCGCGGCTGCGTCGCCCGGCCCGGCACGGGGAGCGGTGAGGCCGCAGCCGGGTGCTTGCCGCAGGGGAGGAGCCGTGAACCGTGCCTCACCGCTCATGTGTCACCCGCCCTTCGCCCGGCAGGGGGTACGGGCCTGCTCACCGGGCCGCCACCAGGTGGGCTGCGGTCAGGGCGCGGATGAAGGACGCCACGTCGCCGGCGGTGCGCTCGGCGCTGACGGCGGGATAGCGCTCGCCCAGCCGCTGCGCCGTCTGCTGGGGTGTCGCGCCGTCGAGCAGGGCGTGCAGGATGAGCGCGCCGGTGTGGTTGAGCTGCCAGTAGCGGCCGTCGGCCTCGTCCAGCAGCACCATGCCGTGGTCGGTGTCGGTCGCCGAGACGTGAGCGCGCAGGGCGAAGGTCATGGCGTTCCTCCGGTGGCGGCGGTGGCCTCGTTCCGCTTTCCGCCTCTTCTTCTTTCCGCCTCTTCCCGTGCCCCCGCCGCCGTCGGCGGGGGAGTCGGGCCTCGCGCTCCGGGAATGCCCACCCGTCAACGCGACACGCCCCGCAGCGAGCCGGGCCACTCCTGAGGGTGGAAAGAAGGATGAGGTGCTTGGCGGACAATCTGCTCACGGGAGCGGTCTTCGGGCTCGCGCGCCACAGCGGTGTGCTCCCGGTGGATCGGAGTGTCCGAGCCCGTCAGCGGCACCCCCGTCCCTCCCCGCCGGGCCGCCACGATCTCCGCCGCGATCGACAGGGCGGTCTCC
The DNA here is from genome assembly GCF_051386535.1 of Streptomyces sp. URMC 127. NCBI lineage: Bacteria > Bacillati > Actinomycetota > Actinomycetes > Kitasatosporales > Streptomycetaceae > Streptomyces > Streptomyces sp. URMC 127. The sequence continues at coordinate 31,231 of NZ_JBPQTW010000024.1, read as the reverse complement.
TCGGGCGTACGGGCACCGAGGTCGAGGCCGATCGGCGATCTCAGCCGGGCCAGCTCCCCTTCGGTCACGCCGGCTTCGCGCAGCCTGCGGGCGCGGTCCGCGTGGGTGCGGCGCGAGCCCATCGCGCCCACGAACGCGACCGGCATGCGCAGCGCCTCCGTCAGCAGGGGCACGTCGAACTTGGCGTCGTGGGTGAGCACGCACAGGACCGTGCGCCCGTCGACCGCCGTGCGCCGCAGGTAGCGGTGCGGCCAGTCGGTTACGACGCCGTCGGCTTCGGGGAAGCGGGCCTGGGTGGCGAAGACGGGGCGGGCGTCGCACACGGTCACGTCGTAGCCGAGGAACTTGCCGGCCCGTACGAGCGCCGCGGCGAAGTCGACCGCACCGAAGACGATCATGCGGGGCGGCGGCACGTTCGATTCGACGAGCAGCGTGAGCCCGCCGGGGCAGTGCGAGCCGTCCTCCGAGAGCTCGACCGTGCCGGTGCGGCCGGCCTCCAGCAGGGCCCGGGCCTCGGCCGCCGCCGTCCGGTCCAGCTCCGGGCGGCCGCCGAGCGTGCCTTCGTACGAGCCTCCGGGGTGCACGAGCACGGCCCTGCCGAGGAGCCCGGCCGGGCCCCGGACGACCCGGGCGAGTGCCACCGGCCCGCCCCGGGCGGCGGCCGTCAGCGCCGACCGGAACACCGCCCGCCACGGCGCGTCCGCGGCGACCGGCGTGACCATGATGTCGATGACCCCGCCGCAGGTGAGCCCGACCGCGAAGGCGTCCTCGTCGCTGTAGCCGAACCGCTCGACGACCGTCTCGCCGTCCGCCAGCGCCTGCCGGCACAGCTCGTACACCGCTCCCTCGACGCAGCCGCCGGAGACCGAGCCGATGACCGTGCCCTCGCCGTCGACGGCGAGGGCGGCGCCGGGCCCGCGCGGGGCGCTGCCGCCGACGGCCACCACGGTGGCGACGGCGAAGTCCCGGCCCTCCTCGGCCCAGCGGTGCAGCTCCTCGGCGATGTCAAGCATGCGCCGCTCCCGCAGCGGCCCGCAGGACGCGGTCCGGCCGGATGGGCAGGCTGCGGTGGCGCACCCCTGTTGCGTGCCAGACCGCGTTGGCGACGGCCGCCGCGGCGCCCACGATGCCGATCTCGCCGATGCCCTTGATCCCGACCGGGTCGTGCGGGTCCGGATCGTCGATCCAGTCCGCCTCGATGTGCGGCACGTCGGCGTGCGTGGCGACGTGGTACCCGGCCAGGTCGGCTCCGTAGTGGCCGCCGGAGGCGTCCCGGACCGCCTCCTCGTGCAGGGCCATGGAGATGCCCCAGATCATTCCGCCGGTGAACTGGCCGCGGGCGGTGAGCGGGTTGACGATCCGGCCCGCCGCGAAGATCCCGAGCATGCGCCGCACCCGCACCTCGCCGGTGGCGGTGTCCACGGCGACCTCGGCGAACTGCGCTCCGAAGGAGTGCCGTTCCAGCTGGCCGAGGGCGCCGACCGCCGCGGTGGTGTCCGAGCGCACCGTGATGCCCTCCGGGGGGATGTCCGCGCCCGGGACGAGCCGCTCGCGCAGCTCCTCGGCGGCAGCGTTGATCGCCCATGCCCAGGAGCGGGTGCCCATCGAGCCTCCGGCGATCATCGCCGGGCCGAAGTCGCTGTCCCCGATCCGTACCCGCACCCGGTCCGGCGCGGTCTCCAGCGCGTCGGCGGCGAGCAGGGTGAGGGCGGTTCGCGCCCCGGTCCCGATGTCCGCCGCGGAGATCCGTACGGTGAACGTGCCGTCCGCCTCCGCCGTCACGGCCGCCGTGGACGGCCGGGCGAGCACCGGGAAGGTGGCGGCCGCCGTGCCGGTGCCGAGCAGCCAGCGGCCGTCGCGGCGCAGGCCGGGCCGCGGGTCGCGGCCGGCCCAGCCGAATCTGCGGGCGCCCTCCCGGAAGCAGGGGATCAGGTTGCGGCTGCTGAAGGGCAGACCGGAGACGGGCCCCCGCTCGGGCTCGTTGCGCACGCGCAGCTCGATGGGGTCGATGCCGCACTTCTCGGCGAGCTCGTCGAGCGCCGCCTCCAGCGCGAACGAACCCGGCGCCTCGCCGGGCGCGCGCATCCACGACGGGGTCGGCACGTCGAGGCGCACCACGCGGTTGGCCGTGTGGTGGGCGTCCGCGTCGTACAGCGCCCGGGCCGCCCCCGCGCCCTGCTCGATGAACTGGTGCACGGCCGAGGTGAGGCTCAGCGAGCGGTGCTCCAGCGCGCGCAGCCGCCCGCCGGCGTCCGCGCCGAGCCTGAGCCGCTGCACCGTGGGGCTGCGGTAGCCGGCGAGGGAGAACATCTGGCGGCGCGTCAGCACGACGCGCACCGGGCGGCGCAGGACGGTCGCGGCCATCACGGCGGCCACCTGGTGGGCGCGGACCCCCTTGCTCCCGAAGCCGCCGCCGACGTGCTCGGAGCGCACCCGCACCGAGGCCGGGTCGAGCGAGAAGAGGTTCGCGAGCTCGCCCACGACCCAGGTGGCGCCCTGGTTGGAGTCGACGACGTCGAGCCGGCCGCCGTCCCAGCGGGCGGTGGCCGCGTGCGGCTCCATCGGGTGGTGGTGTTCCTGCGGGGTGGTGTACTCCGCGTCCACGACGACCGCGGACGCGGCGAGCGCGGCCTCCAGGTCGCCCTTGCCGGTCACGGCGGGGGTGGGGCCGTCGAGGGGGTACGCGTCCGGCCGGTCGCCGGTGAAGGCTATGTCGTACGGCTCCTCGTCGTAGTGCACGACGAGCGCTTCGGCGGCCTCCCGGGCCTGCTCGGGCGTCTCGGCGACGACCAGCGCCACCGGCCAGCCCCTGAACGGCACCCGGTCGTGCTGGAAGACGGCGCAGGTCGGGTCCGGGGGCACCCCGAGCAGGCCGATGTAGTCGGTGTTGAGCGGCAGGGCGTTCCCGTGGTGGAGCACGGCCAGCACGCCCGGCATCGCGAGGACCTCTGCGGTCTCCAGCGAGCGGATGCGGCCCCGCGTGACGGTGGACAGCACGAGCCAGCCGTGGGCCAGGTCCGCGAAGGGGATGTCCGCGGCGTAGCGGGCGGCTCCCGTGACCTTGTCGCGGCCCTCCACGCGGGTGTGCGCGGTGCCGGCCGCGCCCGTCGTCCTCGCCTTGTCCTGCGGGGTGGCGGCGGTGGTCATCGGGCGGCCTCCTCGGCGAGTTCGGTCAGGAGCGCCACCACGAGATTGCGCATGAGCGTCACCTTGTATCCGTTGTGCGGCAGCGGCGCGGCCGCCGCCAGTTCGGCGTCGGCGGCAGCGGCGAACGTCTCGCCGCTCGCGGGCGCCCCGGTCAGCGCCTCTTCGGCCGCCCGGGCCCGCCACGGCCGGGACGCCACGGCCCCCAGGGCCAGCCGTGCCTCCCGCACCACGCCGTCCCGGATGTCGAGCGCGGCGGCGGCCGAGCCGATCGCGAAGGCGTACGAGGCGCGTTCGCGGACCTTCCGGTAGCGGGAGAGCGCGGCGACCGGGGCGGGCGGCAGGGTGACGCCGGTGATCAGCGCTCCGGGCGGCAGGGCGGTCTCCAGGTGCGGAGTGCCGCCCACGGGCAGGTAGAAGCCGGCGAGGGGCAACTCGCCCGGCCCGCCGGTCGTTTCGTACGTGACGACGGCGTCGAAGGCGGCCAGCGCCACCGCCATGTCCGAGGGGTGGACCGCCACGCAGTGCTCGGAGGCGCCCAGGATCGCGTGGTTGCGGTGTTCGCCGCCGACGGCCGGGCAACCGCTGCCGGGGACGCGCTTGTTGCACGGCCCGGTCACGTCGGTGAAGTAGCCGCAGCGGGTGCGCTGGAGCAGGTTCCCGCCGACGGTGGCCATGTTGCGCAGCTGCCCGGAGGCACCGGCCAGCACAGCCTGTGCCAGCGCCGGGTAGCGGCGGCGGACGTCGGGGTGGGCGGCGAGGTCGCTGTTGGTCACGGTGGCGCCGATGCGCAGCCCGCCGCCGGGCGTCGGCTCGATGCGGTCCAGGGGGAGGCCGCGCACGTCGACGAGGCGGGCGGGGCGCTCGACGCCGGCCTTCATCAGGTCGACGAGGTTGGTGCCGCCGCCGAGGAACCGCGCGTCGGCCCCGGCGCCGAGCAGGGCGAGGGCGCCGGCGACGTCGTGCGCGCGCTGGTAGCCGAACTCCTTCACGCTGCCGCCTTCTTGACTGCTGCGGCTGCTGCGGCCGCCGTGGTGCCTGTGATCTCCGGGGCGTCCGCCGTGTCTCCGGCGCCCGCCCGGGCCGCGGCCGCGCGGGCGACCGCCTGCACGATCGACACGTAGGCGCTGCAGCGGCACAGGTTGCCGCTCATCCGCTCCCGTATCTCCTCGGCCGTCAGCGGGGGAGGCCCCGCCTCGGGCCGTACGTCCCCGGTGACGGCGCTCGGCCAGCCCGCCGCGTGCTCCTCGATCACCGCGACCGCCGAGCAGATCTGCCCCGGCGTGCAGTAGCCGCACTGAAGGCCGTCCAGGTCGAGGAACGCCTGCTGCACCGGGTGCAGTTGACCGCCGTCGGCGAGGCCCTCGACGGTGGTGACCGTGCGCCCCTCGGCCGCCACCGCGAGCTGCAGGCAGGCCACGGCGCGGCGCCCGTCGAGCAGGACGGTGCAGGCGCCGCACTGCCCCTGGTCGCAGCCCTTCTTGGTGCCGATAAGGTCCAGGCGCTCGCGCAGCGCGTCGAGCAGGGTCGTGCGGTGGTCGACGGCCAGCGTGTGCTGCTCGCCGTTGATGTCCAGGGTGATGGTGCTGCCGTGCGACGGTGCGGGGGGTGGGGCCATGGGTCAGCCTTCTTTCGCGTATCCGGAGGACGTCGCGGGGACGTTTCAGGGAAGAGCACGAGGTGGTGCTGGGGTGCGGCGGGATGAGTGCGGGAAGACATCCGCAGGCGGTCAAGATCGCGATGCCGGGGCGGAAGGCCGTCGGCCGGTCGCGTCTGCCGCTAGGGTGAGCTCAACTGGACAGCTGTCCGCTCCTATTGAGCGTAGTGGACAGTTGTCCGCTTAACAAGGGCCGGATTCGGGCACGCGATCCGGGCACCGATTCGGGCACGCGATGCGGGCGCGCGCCGCCGGGAGGAAGAGTGCAGGACAAGGAGGGCGCGGCTCTGCGGTCCGACGCGAGGCGGAACCGTGAGCGCATCCTGGAGGCGGCGGTGACCGAACTGACGCGCTGTCCGACGGCCCCGCTGAGCGCGATCGCCCGCAAAGCGGGCGTCGGACAGGGCACGTTCTACCGCAACTTCCCCAACCGCGAGGCGCTCGTCCTCGAGATCTACCGTTACGAGATACAGCAGGTCGCCGAGGCGGCGCCTCGGCTGCTGGAGACGCGGGAACCGCTGCGTGCCCTGCGCGAGTGGATGGACCGCCTCGCCCGGTTCGCCATGACCAAGGCCGGCCTCGCGGACGCCATCCGCACGGCCACCGGCGGCCCCGGGGGGCCGTCGAAGCCGGGCCACGCCCCGGTGGCCGCCGCGGCCGGACTCCTGCTCCGCGCCAACGAGGAAGCCGGCACCATCCGCCCCGGGATGACCCCCGACGACTTCTTCCTGGCCATCGCCGGCCTCTGGCAGATCGACCCGCGCTCGGACTGGCAGCCGTGCGCCGCCCGCCTGATGGACTTCGTCATGGACGGGCTGCGCGCGGGCGCCCCCGGATCCCTGGATGCTAAAGATCCACTTTAGAGTTTGCGCAACTCAGAAACCGTTGTAGATTTCCGAGCGCTGCTCCGAGTGGCGGGCGCCGACGAACAAGGCCCCCGCCGATTCCGAGCGGGGGCCTTCGCGTTTTCCGATCACTCCTTGCCGGTCTGGGCAGGAATGATGCTCTCTGCGTACGGAACGGTCCACACAGAGGGATGTGCGATTCCGTGTCCGGTGTAGCCGTCTTCCCCGAACGCTTCGCCGTGGTCGGCACAGAACACACCGAGCCACGAACCGTGGTCGGGTAGGGCACGGAAGAGTCGGCCGAGATGCCTGTCCGCATAGCTCAGGGCGGCGCACTGGCTCTCCCACGAGTCCTCGTCTTCCCCCGGAAGGTAGACATGGGTCGGGGTATGTGTCGCGGAGACGTTCAGGAAGAGGAACAGGCGCTGGTCGGCCGGGTGCTTCTCCAGCACTTCGAGGGCTATGGTCACCTGGTGCCGTGTTGATTCGGGTTCGTCGGTTCCCGTTTCGGGGCTCCAGTAGCTCTCCTGGAACAGTCCGGGCAGCACTCGCCCCAGCTTGGTCTGGTTGGAGAAGAACCCCACTCCGCCGATGCACACGGTGCGGTATCCGAGCCCGGACAGGCCGGTGACGATGTCCGGGGCGTCGAACACGTACGTACGTTTGCGGATGGTGGTTCCCCGCATGGAGTGGCAGGCGAAGAGCCTGCCGGGGCGGGCGGGGCCGGAGGGGACAGGAAGGAAGCCGGAGAAGAACGACATGTGCGCCGGGAGCGTGAAGCTTCCCTGAGTCCGTCGTTCTTCCCACAGCCCGTCGGGCAGCACCCGTTCCAGGTTCGGGCTGCCCCCGCCGTGCAGGACGGCCCGTGCCACGTCGTAGCGCAGTGAATCGAACGTGACGAGTAGGACGTGGTGACTGGGGATCACCTCGTTGCCATTGATCACTTTCTCTCCCTTCCGCTCGCGGCCCCGGCAGGCCGGCGTCTAGGTGTCGATGTCGGTGGTACGGAACTCGGGTGCGAGAGCCGTCCCGGCGCTGCGGACTTCCTTTGACGCCTCCATGACGTCCTTGACCGTGTCGATGCCCCGCCAGTAGCCCGAGTGCCGGTAACCCATCAGTCGGTCGCTCCGGGCAAGCTGCGGGAACGTGCTGTCCTCGTGATCTCCCTTGTCGGGGAGGAGATCGATCACGTCGGGGTTGAAAACGTAGATTCCCGCGTTGATCCAGTACGGCAGTTCCGGGGACTGCACGAACCCCTTGATGTGGTCCTGGTCGTCCAGGTCGGCAACGCCCCAGTTGGACCGGTAGGGCGACAGAGCCACGGTCACGGCGGCGTCGTGCTGCTCGTGGTACTCGGCCAGGTGAGCCAGGGAGAAGGTGCTGATGACGTCACCGTTCAGAACGAAGAACGGCGCGTCCAGGTCCGGGAGCTGCCGGGCGGCGTACTTGAGGCCACCGCCCCGCCCGAGCGGCTCGTCCTCGATCGCGTAAACGGCTTTGATGCCGAACCCGGAGCCGTTGCCGACATAGTCGCTGATCATCTCGGCCTTGTAGCCGCCGGAGATCACGACCGTCTTCACGCCGTGGCCGGCCAGCCACAGCAGCTGGTAGCCGATGATCGGTGCGCCGGCGACGGGGACCATGGCTTTGGGGGCGTCGTCGGTGTAGGGCCGCATGCGGGTCGCCTGCCCGCCCGCCAGGATCAGCGCTTGCGTGACGCTGGAGGTGTCCATGTGCGCTCCTTCTCTCGAGAAACCACTCTGGTCCGTGGCGGCATCCTGACAGTGCGTGATGGACGCGTGCGGCACCTTCACCCGGACGGGGGTTGTGGGCCCGCTCTCCACCGGGTCCGCGGCGTTGGCGGGGAGGCGATGCCGGCAGAGAGCGGGGGCTCAGGGGCGGTACGGGTCACTCACGATCGCCAGCGGAATCACAACCGCGACAGCGACGACGATCGTCAATGCGTAGATCGGTCCGGCCCATCGGAGGATTGCGCGACGGATCACGGCTGCCTCATCCACGCGCGCCACCCGCGCTTGATGATCTCCGTGTAGGAGTCGGGGCTCGGTATCGGCGTGCTGATGACTCCCTTACTAACCTCCGTGCCGGTTCGGATGGCCTTCGGGTCGGTCTCTTCGGGCGTCTCCATGCTGGGAGCATCGGGCGTCCTTGCGGACGTTTCCACGGCCGTTCGCCGGACGTAGCGGCCTTCCGGCCGATAGCGTCAAGAACGCCCAAACGACCGAGGGAGAGACCTTGAACTTATCCCTTCGCAACGCTATGGCGGAAAGGGATCTGTCGCCTCGTCAACTGGCCACCCAAGTGGGTGTGACGACCAAGACGGTGGAACGATGGATCGCAGATGAGGAGCTGATCCCGCACGCGCGAAACCGCGTGGACGCGTCAAGTGTGTTGGGAGTTGATGAAAAGGTGCTGTGGCCCAAGGCAGTAGGGGCAGTCATGAAGACCGGCCCGGACCGAGAGATCATCTCGGCCTACCCGTACCGTTCGGCGTGCCCGTCCTCCGTGTGGCGACAGCTCATCAGCGACAGCACGCAGGACATCATCCTCGCCGGTTACACGAACTACTTCTTCTGGATCGAGCAGCCGGCATTCCACGCCACGCTCAAGGCAAAGATCGACGCAGGATGCCGAGTGCGGTTCCTGCTCGGCGACCCTGACGGCCCGGTGACCGAGCAGCGTGAAGCCATCGAGGATGTGGCCTTCAAGGTGTCCACACGCATCCGCATCACCCTGGACGAGCTGGCCAAACTGTCCGGCCTCTCCGGCCTGGAAGTGCGCTTCTCCTCGGAGGAAGACGCCACGAACCACGTCGGCCTGTCGGTCTTCCGGTTCGATGACCAGGCCCTCGTCACGCCTCACCTCGCCCGGCTGGTCGGCCACGACTCACCCATGCTGCACCTGCGCAAACTCCAGGACGGTGGCCTGTTCGACCGCTTCGCAGAGCACTGCGAGGAACTCTGGGAACGCGGCCGAAGCGTCCAGTGAAGGGCGCCCTCCATCCTCCTTGGCGTCGACGTCCTGCGCCCGGCCCGGCACGACCGCCGCAGGGCCGCCGCTTCGGCGGGGCGCTGCTCAACGAGGCGTTCGATGACGACGAGCCCGAGGTGGTCGTCAACAACTACTACGAGGACTGACCGGACGCCCGGCGCCCGCCCGCGGTGCGAGGGCATGAACGAGGAGTCAGCAGTGGCAGCAGCCCGTTCACGCCGGCGGCTACGGTTCCCCGTGGCCCTGGCCGCCCTCGTCGCGGGCTGCTGCGTCGCGGCCTGCAGCGCGCACGCCCCGGACGGCGCCGCGAGCGCGCCGCCGTCCGGGGCGCCGTCCTCCGCACAGGCCGGCAACCAGGACCCCGCGCGCTTCGCCCCGCAGGTGCGCGCCCACGCGCGCCGGGCGGACGTCAACCCGCAACTGCTGATGGCGATCCTGTACGTCGAGTCGTACAAGCCGCACGATCCCGGCCTGGAGCGGTCCTGGCAGCGGATGAAGCCGGATTCCGCCTTCGGCATCGCCAACATGCACAAGGCCGCGTTCGACGAGGCCAAGCAGGGGCGTTCCTTCGCCGGGCGGGACTGGCAGGAGCTCCCCGACGACCCGGACCTGGCCGTCGAGTCCGCGGCCTGGCACCTGCACGACCTGGCCGCGAGCCTGCCGGCGGAGCCGGCCGCTTCGTACACGAGGGACGAGCTGCTGGCCCTCGGCTACAACACCGGCGCGGGCAACATGCGCCTGTTCGCCCGCGGCACGACGCTCGGCCCGATGGCCCGGTCGTACCTGGACCGGCTCCGGCAGAACTGGGACAAGGCCGGTCAGGCCGTCCGGCGCTCCTCCTGACCGCCCGGTGGGCCGCTGCCGTCAGAGCCGCCGTCACCCGCTGTCAGCCGCCTACGTACGCCGCGAGGTGCTCGCCCGTCAGGGTGGAGCGGGCGGCGACGAGATCGGCGGGGGTGCCCTCGAAGACGATCGTGCCGCCGTCGTGGCCGGCGCCCGGGCCGAGGTCGATGATCCAGTCGGCGTGCGCCATGACAGCCTGGTGGTGCTCGACGACGATGACCGACTTGCCGGAGTCCACGAGCCGGTCGAGCAGGCCGAGGAGCTGCTCCACGTCGGCGAGGTGGAGGCCCGTGGTCGGCTCGTCCAGGACGTAGACGCCGCCCTTGTCGGCCATGTGGGTGGCCAGCTTGAGCCGCTGCCGCTCGCCGCCGGACAGCGTGGTGAGCGGCTGGCCGATGGTCAGGTAGCCGAGCCCCACGTCGACGAGCCGCTCCAGGATCTTGTGCGCGGCCGGCGTGCGCGCCTCCCCGGTGCCGAAGAACTCCGCGGCCTCGGCCACCGGCATGGCGAGCACCTCGCTGATGTCGCGGCCGCCGAGGCGGTAGTCGAGGACCGACGCGTCGAACCGCTTGCCCTCGCAGTCCTCGCAGGTGGAGGAGACGCCGGCCATCATGCCCAGGTCGGTGTAGACGACGCCCGCGCCGTTGCACGTGGGGCAGGCGCCCTCGGAGTTGGCGCTGAACAGCGCGGGCTTCACGCCGTTGGCCTTGGCGAAGGCCTTGCGGACCGGGTCGAGCAGCCCGGTGTACGTCGCCGGGTTGGACCGCCGCGAACCCTTGATCGGGCTCTGGTCGACCGAGACGACCCCCGCCTCGGCGGGGATCGAGCCGTGCACCAGTGAGCTCTTGCCGGAACCGGCGACGCCCGTGATCACGGTGAGCACCCCGAGCGGGATGTCGACGTCGACCTTCCGCAGGTTGTTCGCCGTCGCGCCGCGGACGGGCAGCTTGCCGGTGGGCGTGCGCACCGACTCCTTGACCGAGGCCCGGTCGTCGAGGTGGCGGCCGGTGACGGTGCCGGCGGCCCGCAGCCCGTCGAGGGGACCCTCGTAGCAGACGGTGCCGCCCGCGCTGCCCGCACCCGGGCCGAGGTCGACGACGTGGTCGGCGATCGCGATCATCTCCGGCTTGTGCTCCACGACGAGCACCGTGTTGCCCTTGTCCCGCAGCCGCAGCAGCAGGTCGTTCATCCGCTGGATGTCGTGGGGGTGCAGGCCCGAGGTCGGCTCGTCGAAGACGTACGTGACATCGGTGAGCGAGGAGCCGAGGTGGCGGATCATCTTGACGCGCTGCGCCTCGCCGCCGGAGAGGGTGCCCGCCGGCCGGTCGAGCGAGAGGTAGCCCAGGCCGATCTCCACGAACGAGTCGAGGGTGTGCTGCAGCGCGGCGACCAGCGGCGCGACCGACGGTTCCTTGATGCCGCGGACCCACTCGGCGAGGTCCCTGATCTCCATCGCACAGGCGTCCGCGATGCTCTTCCGCTTGATCTTCGAGGAGCGTGCCCCCTCGGCGAGCCGGGTGCCGTCGCACTCGGGACAGGTGGTGAAGGTGACCGCCCGCTCCACGAACGCCCGGACGTGCGGCTGCATCGCCTCCTTGTCCTTGGCGAGCATCGACTTCCGCACCCGCGGGATCAGCCCCTCGTAGGTCATGTTGATGCCCGCGATCTTCATCCTGGTCGGCTCGCGGTGCAGCAGGTCGTGGAGCTCCTTCTTGGTGAACCTGCGGATCGGCTTGTCCGGGTCGAAGAAGCCCGACTCGGCGTAGAGCCGGGAGTTCCAGCCGCCCCCGGTGTAGCCGGGGATCGTGAACGCGCCCTCGTTGATCGACTTGCTGTCGTCGTACAGCTGCGACAGGTCGAGGTCGGAGACCGAGCCCCGGCCCTCGCAGCGCGGGCACATGCCGCCGGTGCGCTTGAAGGTCACCTTCTCGGCCTTCTTGGCGCCGCGCTCCACGGTGATCGCGCCGGCCGCGTGGACCGAGGGGACGTTAAAGGCGTACGCGCTGGGCGGGCCGATGTGCGGCTTGCCGAGCCGGCTGAAGAGGATGCGCAGCATCGCGTTGGCGTCGGTGGCGGTGCCGACCGTGGAGCGGGGGTCGGCGCCCATCCGGCTCTGGTCCACGCTGATCGCGGTCGTCAGACCGTCGAGCACGTCGACCTCGGGCCGGGCCTGCGCGGGCATGAAGCCCTGGACGAAGGCGCTGTACGTCTCGTTGATCAGCCGCTGCGACTCGGCGGCGATCGTGTCGAACACCAGGGAGCTCTTGCCCGAGCCGGAGACGCCCGTGAACACCGTCAGCCGGCGCTTGGGGAGCTCGATGCTGACGTCCTTGAGGTTGTTCTCGCGCGCGCCGTGCACGCGGATCAGATCGTGGCTGTCGGCAGCGTGCGGCGCACGCGACTGCGCGCTCGTCTTCTTCGTGACCTTGCTCATCGTCTCTCCATCCTCGCGCGCCGCACTCGCGGTCCGGGGCCTCAGCCGGCGCTGCCCAACCGGTCCCCATCATCTTCGGGCACGGGTCTGACATCGCACGGGTGCCGCGCGTCGGCGGCGCCGCGCCCCCGCTGCGCACAGGGCCGCGGACGGGGGACCGCGCCGGCGGCGAGGGCGGCCGGCGCGCCGCCGGAGGCCGTCCCTCCCGTCCGTCGCTCATTCGTCCAAGTCGGCTTCGGAGAACAGGAAGATGCCGCCCACGATCAGGGCGGCTCCGATGAACTGCCAGAGGTTGATGCTCTCCCCGAGGAAGACGATCGCGGCCGCCACCCCGAACACCGGGATGATGTTGAGGATGACGCCCGCCGCGCTCACGGACAGCCGGGTGATCGCGTGGTTGTACAGCAGGTACGCCACGCCGAGGCCGCCGCCGCAGACGATCACCGCCACCGCCCAGTGGCCGGCGTGGACGCCGGCGGTCAGGGCGGCGGCGTCCGTGCCCCACTGCCAGGCCAGCAGCGGCAGCATGAACAGCAGGCCGAAGCCGAACTGGTAGGCGGTCACGACGAGCGGGTCCAGGTCCAGGACGACCCGGCCCGCGATCATCGTGGCGACGGCCGCCGCCAGCGAGCCGGCGAGCACCAGGAGCGAGCCGGCGGAGAGCCCGAGGTCCGCCCTCGGGCCGCCCAGCAGGGCGACCCCCGCGGCGGCCAGGACGACGCCGGCGACGGCGCGGCCGGTGGGGAGCCGCCGGTTGACGAACGCCGCCAGTGCGACGATGAAGACCGCTTCCGTGCCGTCGAGCAGGGCGGCCTCGGCGGCGTCGATGTAGGCCAGGCCCAGGCCGATGGCCCCGTACCCCAGCATCGGTTCGAACAGGCCGAGCAGCGCCAGCAGGCGCAGCTGCTTCCCGCTCGGCCGCTCGTGCCCCTTCCACAGGAGGATGGCCCACAGGAGTGCGGCGGAGGCCGCGAGGGTGATGGTGAGCAGGGTGACGACGGACAGTCCCGACAGCGAGTACTTCTCGCCGGTGGTCCAGACGCCCCAGAGGACGGAGGCGACCAGCAGGGGGAGCAGCCCCCGCTGCTGGCGCGTGATGACGCCGCTCATCCGGCCGCCGGGCCGGTCCGTATCGGGTGCACGTGGTGCATGTGATCCCTTCGCTCTGTCGTGACAAGGGAGGACGGAAGGACTGAGGACGAGTGGACTGAGGACGGGCGGACGCCGGACGGCGGCCGGGCTCAGATGCCCAGCGCTTCTTCCACCGTCCGCTCCGCCTCCGCGACGACCCCGGCGTCCCGCCCGGCCACGAGGTAGCGCCACTTGCCGTCGACGGCGCGGGTGTCCGTCGTCAGGACCGCCCGTACGTCGGCGGAGGTGCCGCCGAGCCCCGCGGCCTCGACGCGGCGCACGGCCTCGCGGAAGCCGAGGTGATCCTTGCTGAACCGGCCGTCGGCGCGCCAGTGCACCGGGCCGTCCCCCGGCCGCAGCCGCCGGGCCAGCTTCTCCAGGTAAGTGCCGCCCGTGGTCCGCACGTTGGCCTCGGTGATCACGTACCCGCCGTCGTAGGTGCCGCAGTCGACGTCGAAGATGCCGCGGTAGCCGTGGGCGTGCAGCCACCGGCCGAGGACCGTGGCGGCCTCCAGCATGGCCGCCGAGTGCGGGCCCTCGGCGGCCGGGGTGACCATGCCGGTCCAGGCGTTGTTCACCGTCCGCTGGTCGCAGCTGTAGTACGGGGCGACGCCGGCGTCCTCGACGGTCATCTCCATGCTCGGGGAGGCCGTGAGCGGCAGGAACTCCTCGTACACCCAGCCGCGGCCCCGGCCGGGCAGGCCGGCGACGGCCTCGCCGACCCGGGCTTCGCGCGACTCCCGGGCCCCGGCCTCGATGACCGTGTTCCCGAACCCGGTCGAGGACCGGTCGGGTTTGACGATGGCGGCGGGGCGGTCGGCGAGGAACGCGACGAGCCGCCGGACCAGCTCGGGGCGGGTCGCGGCGAACCCTCCGTCGGCGACCGGCAGCCCCAGGGAGGCCGCCGTCTCCCGGATGCCGCTCTTGGTGTTGACGCGGCGGACGAGGTTCAGGACCGCGTCGTCCGGGTGGGTGGTATAGGGGTGCAGCCGCATGCCGGTGCGGCGGGCGAAGTCGAGGACCGGGCGGTCCAGGGCGAACGGGTCGAGGACGGGCCGCCGCGTGAGCAGCCCGGTGGCGCCGAGCGCGGCTGCGACGTCGAGCGGGTGGGCGGTGGCGGTGTCCGGCGGAGCCACGATGTCCACCGCCCCGACGTCGAGCGCGACGGTGCGCGCCACGTAGTCGCGGAACTCCGGGGGACAGGGCGCCAGCATGACGACGCAGTCGCCCGGTTCGGCCTCCCACAGCATGCGCGCGGTGGGAACGGCCATGGCCCGCAGGTAGCGGTCCGTGGGGTCGTCGGCCATGGTGTCGCTGTTGAGGTTCGACAGGATGGTCCGGCTCGGCCGCTCGTGCGTCATCTGCCCGCCCGGTCCTTCCCGGCGGGCGCCTTCGGTGCGGCGGCTTCCGGCGCACCGGGAGCCGCCGGGGGATAGGCGTGCTCCTTGCCCCACGGGTCGGTGACGCGCGTGGCGTCGTCCGTCAGGTAGACCGGTCCGATCGGCACCTTCCCGTGCCCGCCGGGGATGTCGAGGACGTACGTGGGCTGGCACATCCCCGAGACCCGGCCGCGCAGGCCGCGCATCAGCTCCCGGCCCTCGCCGATCGTGGTCCGGAAGTGCCCGGTGCCCTTCGCCAGGTCGCCCTGGTGCAGGTAGTAGGGCTTGACGCGGTTCACGACGAGGGTGCGGAAGAGGTCCTCCAGCGCCTCGGGGGTGTCGTTCACGCCCTTGAGCAGCACCGTCTGGCTGACGAGCGGGATGCCCGCGTCCACGAGGCGGGCCAGCGCCCCGCGCGCCTCGTCGCCTATCTCCTGGCTGTGGTTGGTGTGGACGACGACCCACACCGGTGTGCCGAGGCGGAGCGCCTCGGCCAGGTCCTGCGTCACCCTGCCGGGATCCACCACGGGGATCCGCGTGTGGAAGCGGATCACCTTCACGTGCTCGATCGCGTCCAGCGCCTCCAGCATGGGGCGCAGCTTGGACGGCGCGATGATGAAAGGGTCGCCTCCGGTGAAGATGACCTCCCATATCCCGGGACGCCCCCGGATGTAGTCCAGGGCCGCTTCCAGTTCTTCACCCCGGAGCATGCGGTCGCCGGGGCCGACGACTTCACGGCGGAAGCAGAAACGGCAGTAGACCGGGCACACGTGCACGGGCTTGAGGAGCACCCGGTCGGGATAGCGGTGGGTGATGCCCTTCACGGGCGTGAAGGGATCGTCGCCGATCGGGTCGTCGCTCTCCTCGGGGGTGGTGAGCAGTTCCTGCCCGGTGGGCACGAACTGCCGCCCCACCGGGTCGTCGACCGCGAAGATACGGTCCTGCATCGCCGGCGTGATGCTCACGGCATAGCGCTCGGCGACGCCGGCGATCGCCGGAAGATCGGATTCATCGGCCAGTTTGGCGGCCACGAGGTCTTTGGGCGTGCGGACGGAGCGACTGGCCACGTTTCAGTGCCTCTCCCGTGAGGACATTGCCGCGGGGCAATGCTTCGGCCTGTGTGGGCGGGGCCGGAGCGAAAGCGCTGCTCCGCGCGGGGTCAGGCACCGGTGGCCGCACCGGCGTGCAGTGCGCGGAAAAACCGGTGGACCGGTGAGGGAGGAGCGGCCGACCATGTCCCTGGTGTCCGGGCCGGCTGGTGCGATCGCGTACGAGCCCCCTGATCGCTGAACGCGGACCATGATGCCGACGGATTTGAGGGCTTGTCAACGAACTCGGACCGGCTAGGAATCGTGGCCGTTCCCGACCGCTTGTCGCGGCATTTCGCTTTCTGTACGGCGAACCGCTGGGAAGAGGTATTTAGCGGTGGATACATCTCATATCCGAAATCCTGATCTTGCGTGTTCCGTCGGTGTTCGGTTACGGTGCCGACCGGTCGTCCGTGAAGTCGTCGCACGGCAAGTCCTTTACCGGGCGGGCCTTTTCCCCGGCAGCCGGCCGGCGAGGACTCCGCGACCAGCCACTGAAACACCGCTCTTCGTAAGCCGTCCTGTGCCGTCGTGTGCGTGTGCTTTTTTCAGGGGGAGTCGGGTGATGCGCTCAGCCGTGAGGCCTCGGATAGGGGTCACCTCGCGATTTCGTCAGGCGATGCGAAGTCACAGCATTCATGAGGGATATGTCGAGCAGGTGACGCGGGCCGGCGGCCTGCCGCTCGTCATCCCCTGCACGGACGCCGACGGGGACCTGTGCGCGTCGTACCTCTCCCTGCTCGACGGCCTGCTGCTCACCGGCGGCGAGGACATGGATCCCGCCCATTGCCGAGGTACGGTCCGGCAGCCCGGGTACACCTATCACCCCCGGCGGGACGCCTTCGAGACGCGGCTGGCCGGATCGGCCCTCGAAGCGGGCATGCCCACGCTCGGCATCTGCCGCGGCGCGCAGGTGCTTTACACCGTCACCGGCAATCCGCTGATCGGTCACATCCCGGATGTCACCGGCGGCCATGTCGCGCACCGGATCTCCCTCACGGAGACCTCCCGGCACTCCGTCACCCTCGCCGAGGGCAGCAAGGTCGCCCGCGCGTACGCGGAAGCGGACGGCGGGATACGCCACGAGGCGGGCGGGGCGCGGACGCTGAAGGTGACCTCGTACCATCACCAGGGCCTGGGCGAGCAGACCCCGGGCGGCATCCGGTGGCGGGTGACGGCCCGCGCCGACGACTCCCTCGCCGAGGCGATCGAGCGCGAAGGGGACGCCTGGGCGGTCGGCGTCCTGTGGCACCCCGAGCTGCCCGCGGACGACGGGCCCGCCGACGGCTCCGGCGAGCGCACCGACCCGCTGATCGCCGCGTTCGTCGCCGCGGCGGGAGCGTCATGAAGCCGGCACCGGGCAACCGGCCCGGCAACCGGACCGGAGAACAGACCGGTGAGCGTACCGGTGAGCAGCAGCAGACCGGCAAGGCGACCGGATCGACGACCGGACCGGCGACCGCGATGACGTTCGAGGTCCGCCGCCTCGGCCCCGGCGACCTCGGGCTGCTGCTCGGCCTCCAGGAGCGGGTGCACGAGGCCCTGCCGGACCCGTCCGTCTTCAAGACCAGCACACCCGAGTTCATCGCCTACTGCCTCGCCGGCGGCGGACGGTGCTACGCCGTGGAGCACGGCGGCGAGACCGTCGCCTACCGGATGGTCTACTTTCCCCGCGACCGCGACTTCAACCTGGCCAAGGACACGTCCCTGCCTCCGTCCGAATACCACCGCGTGGGGCACTGGGACACCGTCGCCGTCCTGCCCGGCTGGCGTGGCCACGGACTGGCACGGCTGATGAACACCCGCGCCCTGGCCGACGTCGCCCGCACGGACATCCGCCATCTGTTCGCCACCAGCGCGCCGGCCAATCCGTACGCCGTGCGCACCCTGCTGCAGGCCGGCTTCCGGCCGATCGGTCTCGTCCGGAAGTTCGGCGGACGGCTGCGGTTCCTGCTCCACCGGCCGACCCCCGGTGCATGGCCGGTCACGGCCGGGGAGCAGCCGGAGCTGACCGTGGCCTGCTCGGCCACCGAGGCGCTGGAGCGCGCCTTCCGCGACGGCTGGACCGGCACCGGCATCGCCATCGACGGAGCGGGCGGTGCCCGGCTGCGGATGCGGCGCGAGCCGCTGCCGTTCGGCACCGGACGCTGCTGATACGGCCCTCCCCGGCCGTACGGGCGCCCGGCCTCCGCACCACACGGCCGCCCGCTCACCTCACCCACGCCGTGCGCTCCACCGCCCGGACGCGGCGCGTACGAAGCCTGCACGGGGCTGCGAACCCCCTCCGTTCCCTCAGCCCGGCAGTCCGGCACCAGCGACGACAGGACCACCGCACCCCGACAGCGACAGCGACAGCCGGCCGGACGGCCAGAACAGGACTCCCAGCGAGATGAAGATTCTGCTCACTCTCCCGAACGCCGGCCTGGGGACATCCGACTTCCTGCGCTCCGGCAACATCGTTCACGACCCCGCACTGGACAGCGCCCCCACCGAGGAGGTGCTCGCCGCCCTCGACCGGCACGGGGCCGGTGCCCTCGTCACGTCGCGGCCCCCGGACGAGGCGGCCCTGCGGCGCCGGGCCGGCACCCGCGGCCCGGTCTTCCTCGCGTGCGTACCCGCCGCGCCTCCCGGCGCCGGCGGCGACCTGGGGGCCGTCGCCGCCGCCCTGGCCCGCTGCGAGCGGCACTTCGCCCTCTCGCGCCCGCTCACCGGCGCCGCCCCGCCGCCCGGCCCCGGCGAGGGGCCGCGCGAGGCCGTCCTGATCGGCGCGGGCATCGTCAACCTGGTCACGGCGCTGTACCTGACCGAGGCCGGGTACGAGGTGACCGTCCTCGACCGGTCCCCGGCGCCGGGCGGTGCCGCGTGGGAGGCGTACGGCTGCACGCACGCCGGCGACGACGCGCGGATGTTCACCTTCACCGAGATGGACAACTACAACAACCAGGACTTCCACGGCGGCCCGCCCGGCTGGTTCCGCCGGACCGTCGAGGAGAACGGCTGGCTGGCCCGCGACGCCTGGAGCCTGTCCCCGGAAGAGCACGCCTGGATCGAGGAGTTCGAGCGCGTCCCCTCCTGGCTGGCCCGGTCCTTCAACGAGGACATCTTCGCCCTGACCGCCGAGGCCGGCCGCGAGTGGGCCCGCCTGCGCCACCACCGGCCCCGGCTCTTCGAGGACGTCGTGCCGGCCGACGACATCCTCCGGGTGTACGAGGACCCCGGCCACCTGGAGGCCGCGCTGGCCCGGCACCGCGCCATCGGCGCCGTCCTGCGCGAGCTCACCCCGGACGGAGCCGCACGCGACTGCGCCGCGCTCGCCGGGCCGTTGCGCAACGGACACCTGGCCGGGGGCTTCTTCGTCCCCGGCTTCACCGTCAACGTGCATAAGTTCACCGCCAGGGCCGTCGCGTGGCTGACCGGACAGGGCGTCCGCTTCCACTGGAACACCGCCGTGAGGGGCGCGTGGCGCGACCCTTCGGGGGCCCTCACCGGCTTCGACTGCCCCGTCCCGCTGCCCCCGGACGCCCACGTCATCGCCTCGCCCGGCGTCTACGGGAGCGGACTGCTGCAGGGCACACCCTGCGAGGGGAAGATCCACGGCGTGCTCGGCGGCTGGATCCGCATCAGCAACAGCGCCACGGGCCTGCGCAACTCCCTCAAGGTCGGCCGCCGCGGCCACGTGACCGAGGACGCGAACGTGACGGTCGGGCGGGACGCCGACGGCCAGGAGATCCTCATCGTCGGCTCCGGCTACGGCTACACGGGCACCGGCACCGCACCCGACGAACGGCAGCTCGCCGCCATGCGGCGCGGCATCACCGACACGATCGAACGCCTCTTCCCCGGCCGGGCGAACCTGCGCGCCTCGTCCCGCAGCAGCGAGAACTACGCGTTCAAGTACTGCATACGCCCCTGGACCGCGACCTCGCTCGGTCTGCACCACGCGGAGCCCGGCCCGGGAAGGGGCCTGTTCGTCGTCAACGGCGGCCACAACACCGGGGGGTTCGCCCAGGCGCCGGCGATCGCCCGCGCCGTGCTGGCCACCCTGCGCGGCGAGGAGCACCCGATGCACCGGCTCTACCACCCCGAGCGCTTCACCGCCTTCACCGGCCGGGCCGCCCGCGCCGGCATGCCCGCCGCGCGTGCGCCGCAGCCGCTGGCCTCGCGCACCTGAACCGCCGGGGCACACGCACGGCAGGCCCGCAGACCCGGAGGAGAGGACGTCATGCACAACGAAGCCATGGACAGCGGCCCCCGCCTGGACCCGGCCGACTGGGAGGAGTTCCGGGCCCTGGGCAAGCGGATCGTCGACGACATCGCCGACCACCTGGCCGGGCTCCGCGAGCGCCCCGTCTGGCAGCCCGTCCCCGAGGACGTCCAGGCATCGCTGCGCACCGGCCTCCCGGCGAAGGGCACGCCCATGGCCGAGGTGTACGACGAGTTCCGCACGACGGTCCTGCCGTACCCGCGCGGCAACATCCACCCGCGCTTCTGGGGCTGGGCCAACGGCTCCGGCGTCCCTGTCGCTGCCTACGGCGACCTGCTCGCGTCGGTGATCAACTGCACGCTCGGCTCGGGCGGGAACGCGGCGATGATGGTCGAGCAGCAGGTGATCGAGTGGCTGAAGGAGGCGCTCGGCTGGCCCGCCGCCGGCTCCGGGCTGCTGACGAGCGGCGCGTCGATGGGACAGGTCACGGCCCTGGCCGCCGCCCGGGTGGCGAAGGGGCCCGCCGCGTTCCGCGACGAGGGGGCCGTGGCCTCGGGAGCGCAGTTCACCGTCTACGGGTCGGCGGAGACGCACCATTCCGTCGACAAGGCCGTCGAACTGCTCGGGATCGGCCGGCGCTTCTTCCGGAAGGTCCCGGTGGACCGCGACTACCGGATCGACACCGGCGCGCTGCGCGCCGCGATCCGCGCCGACCGGGAGGCGGGCCTGCACCCCCTGTGCCTGATCGGAAACGCCGGGACGGTCAACACCGGCGCGGTCGACCCCCTCCGGACCCTGCTGGAGATCGCCCGGGAGGAGGACCTCTGGTACCACGTCGACGGCGCGTTCGGGGCGTTCGCCCGGCTCCTGCCCTCCCACCACGCCCTCCTCGACGGCATGACCGAGGCCGACTCGCTCGTGTGCGACCTGCACAAGTGGCTCTACATGCCGTTCGACGTCAGCTGCGTGCTCACGCGGGACGAGGGACTGCTGGAGGCGGCGTTCAGCTCCAGCGCCGACTACATCAGCACCACCGCGGGCGGACCGGCGGCCTACCCGCTCGCCTTCTCCGACCGCGGCATCGAGCAGTCCCGGCGGTTCCGGGCACTGAAGGTGTGGTTCGCCCTCAAGACTCACGGCATCGAGGCGTTCGCCGGTGCCGTCGCCGCGAACATCGCCCAGGTCGCTCACCTGGCCGCGCGCGCCGAGGCCGCCGCGGACCTCGAACTCGTCGCCCGCAGCGAGCTGAACGTGGCCTGCTTCCGGTACGTGTGGCCCGGAGCCGCCCCGGAGGCCGCCGACCGCGTCAACCGGGGGATCCTCAACCGGTTGCAGACCGAGGGCCTGGCCATGCCCTCCCACACGGTCCTCGACGGGAAGTTCGTCATCCGCGTGGCCGACAACAACCACCGCACCGACGTCACCGACTTCGACTTCCTGATCGACCAGGTGCGGGCTCTCGGAGCGGAGCTGCGCGCGGCGGAGGAGGCCGGGCCCGCGGGGGCCACGCCGGGGGCGGGCGGTCGGTGACATGGCGACGGCCGAGGAGTACGACGAGCACGAGCAAGAAGAGCGCGAGCACGAAGAGCGCGAGCACGAAGAGCACGACCCCCACGAACACGCCTCGTATGCGAACCCGGACGAGGAGCACATGGACCCGGACGAGACGTACCCGGTCGCAGGCCTCACGGCCCCGGTGGAGATCCTGGTCGACGACCACGGCGTCCCGCACCTGTACGCACGCAGCCGCGGCGACGTCTTCCGCGCACAGGGCTTCGACGCCGCCCGGGAGCGCCTGTTCCAGCTCGACCTGTGGCGCCGGCGCGGGCTCGGCCTGCTCTCCGAGGCGTTCGGCGAACGGTTCGCCGCCCGCGACCGCGCGGCGCGCCTGTTCCTGTACCGCGGCGACATGCGCGCCGAGTGGGAGGCCTACGGTCCGGACGCCGAGCACGTGGCCACCGCCTTCACCGAAGGGATCAACGCCTTCGTCCGGCTCTGCGAGGCGCGGCCGGAACTGCTCCCCGCCGAGTTCCGCGAGCTGGGCCACCGGCCGTCCCTGTGGGAGCCGCGGGACATCGCCGTCATCCGCAGCCACGGCCTGGCCGGCAACGTCGAGCAGAAGACCGCCCGCGCCCTGACGCTGCGCGACCACGGGCCCGCGGTGGAGGACCTGCGCCGCGTCCGGGAACCGGCGCGCGAGGTGCGCGTGCCGGAGGGACTCGACCTCTCCCTCATCCCCGACGACGTCCTGCACGTCTACCGCCTCGCCAACGACCCGCACCGGGCGATCACCCTGCCCTCCCTGCGCCGCCTGGTGCACCTGTCGGCCCCCGGCCTGGACGCCATCGGCGCGGGCGAGCCCGTCCTGCCGGGCCTGTCCATCGGGCACAACGGCCACCTCGCCTTCGGCCTGACCATCTTCTCCATCGACCAGGAGGACCTGTACGTCTACGAGACCGCCCCCGGCGACCCCGCCCGCTACCGCTACGACGGCCGCTGGGAGCCCATGCGGATCGTCCGCGAACAGGTGCCCGTGGCCGGCGGCGACCCGGTCGAGGCCGAACTCCGCTTCACCCGCCACGGCCCGGTCGTCCACGAAGATCCCGCGCGCCGCACGGCCTTCGCCGTACGGGCCGCGTGGCTGGCACCCGGCGCGGCCCCGTACCTGGGCAGCCTGCGGCTCCTGCAGGCCCGTACCGCCGACGCGTTCGCCGAGGCCCTGGACCACTGGGGCGCTCCGGGCGAGAACATGGTCTACGCCGCGCCCGACGGCACGATCGGCTGGCGCCCGGCCGGAGCCGTGCCCGTACGGCCCGGCTGGGACGGCCTGCTGCCCGTCCCCGGCGACGGCCGCTACGAATGGGCCGGCCTCCGGCCCCCCGACCCGGCGGCGGCCCTGCGCAACCCCCCGCAGGGCTGGTTCGCCAGCGCGAACGAAATGAACCTCCCGGACGGCTTCCCCCACGAGCAGAGCACGATCGGCTTCGACTGGGACCACCGCTTCCGCTACGACCGCATCGCCGAAGTCCTCTCCGGGGCACGGGCGATGACGGTCGAGGACTGCGTACGGCTCCAGGGCGACACCGTGAACGCCTCGGCCCGGCACGTCCTCGCGCCCCTCGCCGGCTACCGGCCGCCGCCCCGGCTCGCCGCCGCGGCCGCCCTGCTCCGTTCCTGGGACTGCGACGAATCCGCCGGCTCCGCGGCGGCGGCCCTCTACCAGGTGTGGTCCCGCCGTCACCTCCGCCCCGCCCTCCTGCGCCACGCCCTCTCCGGCCTCGTTGCGCCCGGCGCGGTCGACGACGCCCTGAACAGGCTCCTCGCCGACGAAGTCCTGGGCGCCGACGTCCGCACCGACATCCGCCTGCTGCACGCCCTGCGCGACGACCGCGCCGCCCTTGACCGGCTCCTCACCACGTCCCTGGAGAGCGCACTGGGCGAGGTTCGGGGCCTGCTGGGCGAGGACATGAGCCGCTGGAGATGGGGAGCCCTGCACCACGCCGCGCCCGCCCACCCGCTGGCCGCCCGCCTCGACCGGCCCTGGACCCGGCTGCCCCGCCGTGAACGGCCGGGCAGCGGGGACACGGTGCTGAGCACCGGATACGACGACGCCGGCTTCACCCAGACCCAGGGAGCGAGCTTCCGCATCGTGGTCGACGTCGGGGACTGGGACAACTCCCGCGCCATGAACGCCCCCGGACAGTCCGGCCGCCCGGACAGCGCGCACTGGGCCGACCTGTACGAGGACTGGGCCCGCGACCGGGCCTTCCCGCTGCCCTACAGCCGCGCCGCCGTCGAGGCCCGCACGCGCACCCGCATCGTGCTCGTGCCCGCCCCCGCCTAGGCTGGACCGATCGACCCGTCACGACCGCGGAGAGGTGCACACATGACCGGCAGGGTGCCCCGCACCTACGTCGTGGGCCTGCTCGCGGCCCTCACGGCCACGGCCCTGTGGGGCTTCACGTTCCTCGGACCGGCCGCCGTCGCCCCCGTGAACGTCTACTACCTCGTGGTGGGCCGGTACGCGGTCTTCGGCGTCATGTCCCTGGCCGTGCTCGCCGCGCGCCGCGGGGGGCTCCGCCGCCTCGGCATGCGCAACCTGCTGCTGGCCCTGCACCTGGGCATCGTCGGATACATCGGCTTCTACCTGCTGCTCTCCCTGTCCGCCGCGGCCGGCGGCGGAGTGCTCGCTTCCACCCTGACCGGGCTGATCCCCCTGCTGGTGACCCTGGCCTCCAACGCGACCGAGAAGGTCCTGCCGTGGCGCAGGCTCCTGCTGCCCGTCGCGGCGATCTCCGCGGGGCTGCTGCTGGTCAACGGCGGCGCGCCGCACGGGCGGCCGGGGGACGCCGGCGACGTGACGGCCGGTGTGATCCTCGGCGTCCTCGCCTGCGTCGCCTGGTCCTACTTCGTCATCGTCAACCGCATGGTCCTCACCCGGATCCGGCCGGTCCCCGGCAACGCCACGTGGACGGCCTGCATCGGCCTCGGGGCGTTCGGCGCCTCGCTGTTCCTCCTCCCGCTCGCCCGGTCCGGCGACGGCCCCTCACCCCTCGCGGACACCGGCACGCTCGTGCCGTTCCTGCTGTGGTGCGCCGCGCTGGCCGTCCTCGGCTCGTGGTGCGCGACGTGGTTCTGGAACGCCGCCTCCAAACGGCTGCCGGCGACGGTCATGGGGCCGGTGATCGGCATGGAGGCGGTCTTCGGGGCGGTGTTCAACCTGATCTGGGAGGGCCGGGCACCCACCTTCCACGAACTGTGGGGCGGCCTCCTCGTCATCCTCGGCGTCCTGTACGGCTCCTACCTCTTCCACCGCGCGAACACGCCGCACGACCACCCGCCGTCGCCGGCCGGCGCTACTGATCGGTCAGCGGCAGGGCAGGGAACGCATGTTCCTGCCAGATCAGGCGGGAGGCTTCCTCCGGGTAGGCGGTGACGGCGGGCCGGGCGTCGTAGAGCCGCACGAGGCGCCGGTCGCTGTCGTACACCGGCCACCCGGGGTCGCCGTGCGCGGCGAAGGCCGTCCAGTCGGCGCGCATGCGGGCGGAGAGCGCCTCCGCCTCCGGGGAGGGCTCCTCGCCGATGAGCGCGGCGGGCTGGCCGCGGTCCAGGTTGCCGAAGACGAGCGGCACGTCGAGGCCGTGGCAGGCACCGAGGACACCGCCCATGCCCGGGGCGGGCCAGGTCAGCTCGTAGACGTGGGCGCGGCCTCCGCCGGCGCACTGGGCGGCGGCGAGATGGAGGCTCGGCATGCGGAACAGCCAGTCGGAGTGGACCCGTTCGTACAGTTCTTCCGGGCCCGCGGCCGGATGGCCGTCGCGGTAGCGGCGCGCGCCGTCCGGGCCGGGGGCGAAGAGGCGCAGGGCGGTTGCCGCCTGCTCCTGCGTGACCTGGCCGAGGAGACCGTCGAGTGCGGTGAACAGCCGGTGTTCGTCTCGGGTGTGGCCGGTGAGAAGGGCGACGCCCCGGCCGGCCCCGCCGGCGAGGGCCTGCCACGGGGTCGCGGGCAGGGTGTCACCGTCGACGACCGGTGAGAACGGGATGGACCTGTGGGCCGCGAGGCCCCAGCGCCCCGCCCGGCGGTCCATGCCGGCGCCGACCGTGTCGCCGGCGGCGGCCAGCCGGGCCGGGGCCACCGGCGACAGGCCGGCCACCGTGGCCTTCAGGCCCAGCTCGGCGGCGCAGGCGGCGGTGATGTCGGCGGCGAGCTCCGGCGAGAAGAACGTTCCCGGGACGCTCTGCGCGACGGCCCGGACGAACAGCCCCGCCGCCCGCGGCATCGCCAGGAGCGCGGCGACCGATCCGGCACCGGCCGACTGGCCGAACACCGTGACGCGGCCCGGGTCGCCGCCGAAGGCCCGGATGTTGTCGCGCACCCACTCCAGCGCGGCGACCTGGTCGAGCAGCCCCCGGTTGGCGGGCGCCCTCTCGATCTGCCCGAACCCCTCGATCCCCACCCGGTAGTTGAACGTCACCACGACGACGCCGCCCTCGCGCGCCAGGCGCCCGCCGTCGTACTCGGGGAGGGCGGACATGCCGATCGTGTAGGCCCCGCCCTGGATCCACACCATCACGGGCAGCCCGGCGCCCGGGCCCGGATCGGGCGACCAGACGTTGACCGTCAGCCAGCCGTCGCCGGCCGTCTCCCGCGCCAGCGCCTCCATGCCGAAGTGCCCGCCCTGCGGGGGCGGCGGCCCGAACGAGAAGGCCTCCCGCACTCCGTCCCACCTCCGTACGGGCCGCGGCTCCGCGAACCGCAGCGGCCCCACCGGCGGCTCGGCGAACGGAATGCCGCGGAAGACCGCCGCCCCGGCCTCCCGCCCGCCGCGCAGCGCTCCGGACGGCGTGCGGACTTCGACGACGGTCATCGCGACTCCTTCTCCAGGCGGGTGGAGCACGCCCCTGAAGGTGCGTCGCCCCCGACACTCCGGAGGATGGCGCTGCGTCCCCGGCGCGCGCCAGCCATTTACGGCCGCCGGATACGCTCTCCGATCGTCATCAGCGCCTGAGGCCGGCACCGCAGCGCCTGAGGCCGGCTCCGCCCGGCGGGCTCGCCGGCTCGTGGAATCCGGCAGCGGTCCGCACGATGGTGATGTGGACGGCAACCGGGTGCACGGCGGGCAGGCCGGGCCGGACGGCACGCTCGGCGTGGCGCCGACGGCCAGGACGGCGGTGGCGTGGCTGCCCCCGGAAGAGCTCTGGCCGGCGATCCAGGACATCCGCTGGGAGCACGACCCGCAGGTGCGGCGGTGGCCGCCGCACGTGAACCTGCTGTTCGGCTTCGTGCCGGAGGAGGAGTTCGCGCGGGCCGTGCCGCTGCTGTCCGCCGCGGCGGCGGAGAGCCCGGCCTTCACGGCGCGCCTGTCCGGCGTGCGGTACTTCCGGCACCGGCACTACGCCACGGTGTGGCTCGACCCGGCCGCGGCGGGCGCGGCTCCGTGGGCCCGTCTCCAGGCGGAGCTGGGGTCGCGGTTCCCGCTGTGCCGGGGGCGCGGCCACAGCTTCACCCCGCACCTCTCCCTCGGCCGCACGCAGGACCCCCGGCGACTGGCCGACGAGTGCGCGGCCCGGCTCGGCAGCATGCCGGCCGTCGTCGAGGAGGTCGTCCTGCTCTCCCGGCGCGGCGAGGAGCCCATGCGGCCCAGGGCCGTGATCAGGCTGGGCACGGGCGAGGTCCACCGCCCGCCGGGCGGCGGCGGGCGGTAGGGCCGCGAACCCCGCGGTCCTGTCTCAGACCCCGCGTCCTGTCTCAGGCGGAGCCCTTCCCGGGCGGCGTGTTCATTGCCTCGATGAGGCTCTTGGGGCGCATGTCGGTCCAGTGCTGTTCCACGTACTCCAGGCAGGCGGACCGGTCCCGGTCCTCCAGGGCGACGGTCCAGCCGTCGGGGACGGCCGCGAAGACCGGCCACAGCGAGTGCTGGCCCTCGTCGTTGACGAGGACGTGGAAGCGCCCGTTGTCGTCGTCGAAGGGGTTGGTCATGTCCTGTCCTTCCGCACGGGCGCCGGGAGGAACCCCGACGCGACGAAGTACTCCACGTACCTGGCGACGAGTTCGTCGCCGACGACGGGACACGCGATGCCGGAGCCGGCCAGCGCGCGTTCCGTATTGCTGCGGCTGTAGCGCGGGCTGGCCGCGCCCACCCGCAGCCCCTGCGCCAGCAGCGCGGCCGCGGCGAGCGGGGACGGCTGCGGCCCCGCCTGCCCGTCCCGGTCGGCGGCATCGAGGAGCAGCTGCTTCCACTCCTCGTAGGGCAGGCTCGCCACCTCGTAGCCGAGCCGCCGGAGGCAGTCCATCAGTGCGTCGAAGCCCAGCGGCCGCGGACTGGTCACGTGAAAGACCGTGCCCTCCGACTCCGGCTGCCGGCCGAGGTGCACGACCGTCGCGGCCACGTGGTCGACCGGCACGAGGTCCACGTCGAACCGCAGCCCGTCCCGCACCGTCCGGTCGGGCGCGGCACGCAACTCGATGATCGCCCGGACCATCGTCCACAGGGCGTCCCCGGTCGTGCACGCGCCCGTGACGGTGTGGCCGCTCACCCGGCCCGGCCGGTAGATCACGGCGGGGACGCCGCGCCCGCGGGCCGCGCGCACCAGCTCCTCGGCCACCCATTTGGTGGCGACGTAGCCGTTCGCCGCCACGGCCCCGGGACCGACGCGGTGGTCCTCGCGGACGAGGTCCGGCGTCGCGTCGCGCCCCACCGCCGCGGCGGAGCTGGAGATGTAGTGCAGCGGTTTGACCCGCGTGGTGGCCGCCAGCCGTATGACCTCCTGCGTGCCCAGGACGTTGGCCGCCCTGAGCCGCGCGTACGCGTCGACGATGTTCACCCGCGCACCGTTGTGGTAGATGACCTCGATGCGGTCGGCGAGCTGGGCGAACCGCTTCCCGGACAGGCCGAGCAGCGGCTTCTCCAGGTCACCCGCCACGGCGACGATCCGCCCGCGCAGGGCCTCGTCCCACAGCCCGTAGGCCGTCAGGGCCGCACGCAGCCGCTGCCCGGCCTCCTCGTCGTCCGCTGCCCGCACCAGACACCACACGTCGGCTGCCGTGCGGTCCAGCAGCTCGCGCAGGAGGAAGGAACCGAGGAACCCGGTGGCACCGGTGAGCAGGACGCGCCGGGGAGCACCGTGCACCCGGGGGTCCGCGGGCCGGCAGCCCTCGGTCGTGATCGCCGGATCGAGCACCGCTTCCGCGCGGAAGTCCGTGCCGTCCGCCGGGCCGTCCGCGGGACGCCCGGCGGCTTCGACGGCCGCTGCCAGGCCGGCGACGGTGGGAGCCTCGAAGAGGGCGCGGACCGGCAGGCCCGTTCCGCAGGCCGACCGCACCCGGTTGATCAGCCTGGTGGCGAGGAGCGAGTGCCCGCCCAGCGCGAAGAAGTCGTCGTCGACCCCCACCGCCGGCACGCCCAGCACCTCGGCGAACAGGCCGGCCACGACCTCCTCCCGGGCGTTCCTGGGCGCCCCGCCGGCGGACGGCGCGCTCGGCCCGGGCGCCGGCAGGGCGTCGCGGTCCAGCTTGCCGTTGGGCGTCAGCGGCAGGGCGCCGAGTTCGAGGACGGCGGCAGGAAGCATGTAGTCCGGCAGGAGCTCCGCCAGGTGCCGGCGCAGCTCGGGAACCCGCACGCCCTGCCGCCCGGGCGCGGGCACCACGTAGGCCACCAGACGCGCCTGGCCCGGCCGGTCCTCCCTGGCCAGCACGGCGGCCCGGCCGACGTCCTCGTGCCGGGCGAGGGCCGCCTCGACCTCGCCGGGCTCGATGCGGAAGCCGCGGACCTTGACCTGGCGGTCCGCCCGGCCGGCGAACTCCAGCTGCCCGGCGAAGCTCCACCGCACCAGGTCCCCGGTGCGGTACATCCGCGCACCCGGGCCCCCGTACGGATCGGCGACGAACCGGCCCGCGGTCAGCCCCGGGCGGCGCAGATAGCCACGGGCCAGCTGCGCACCGGCCACGTACAGCTCACCCACCACGCCCGGCGGCACCGGCCGCAGCCCGGAGTCCAGCACATACACCGCCGTGTTGAGGATCGGCCGGCCGATCGGCGCCGCCGCCGCCGGCCACTCCGCCTCCTGCTCCGGAAGCGTGAACGTCGTCACCACATGCGTCTCGGCAGGCCCGTAATGGTTGTGCAAGCGACGCCGCACGCCCCGGTGGAAGCGCCGGACGGGCTCGCTGAGCCGCAGCGCCTCACCGGCCTGCGCCACGTCCGCCAGCGCCGGCAACGCCTCCCCGCTCTCGGCAGCCGCCTCGCACAGCGCCTCGATCACCAGCGCCGGTGCGAACAGCTTCCCGGCCTCGTGCCGGCGCAGCCACGCCACGAAGGCGGCCGCGTCACGGCGTACCTCATCGGGGGGAATCACCAGGCACGCGCCCGATACCAGAGCTGACAGGATCTCCTGGACCGACACGTCGAAGCTGATGGCGGTGAACTGGGCGACGCGCGTGCCGGGCCCGGCCGGCATCGCCGCGGCGTGCCACGCCAGCAGGTTCGCCACCGCGCCACCGGGCATGACGACGCCCTTCGGGCGGCCCGTCGACCCCGACGTGTAGATCACGTACGCCGGATGATCCGGTGACAACGGCGCCGGCCGGTCCGCGTCGGTGAGGTCGCCCGCGTCCTCCTGATCCAGGTCGATCTGATCCAGGCCGAGGCGGTCCACCAGCACCGGCGGCACGCCGCCCAGGTCCGGCAGGAGCGGTGCCGTCGCGGTATCGGAGAGGACGGACGAGGGCCGCGCGTCGGCCAGCATGAACGCGATCCGCTCCGCCGGGTACGCCGGATCCACCGGCAGATACACGCCGCCCGCCTTCAGCACGGCCAGCAGGCCGGTCACCGCGTGCACCGACCGCGGCAGCGCCACGGCGACCACCGTCTCGGGACCGGCACCCCTGCGCACGAGGACGCGGGCGAGCCGGTTCGCCCGTGCGTTCAGCTCCGCGTACGAGACCTCGCGGCCGTCGTGCAGCACGGCAACGGCTGCGGGCGTCCGCCGCGCCTGAGCCTCGAACAATGCGGGGAGCAACGTGGGGAGCAGAGCGCCCCGCGAGGCTGCGTCAGAGATGCCGCCGCGCCGGGGCAGGAGCCGCTGCCGCTCCCCGGCGGTCAGCAGATCGGCGTGCCCGACGGGTTGCCCGGGGCGTGCGACCGCCGCCTGAAGCAACAGCCGCAGCCGCGTCACCATGCCCTCGGCCGCCTCCCGCTCCACCAGGCCGGGCCGGTACTGCAAGCGCAACCGCAGACCGCGGCCGGGAATCACGGCGAGGCTGAGCGGGTAGTGGGTCCCGTCGGCCGTCTCGATGTCCACCAGCCGCACCCCGCGGCCGGACTCCTCCAGCTCCTCCAGCGCTCCCACGTCGACCGGATAGCTTTCGAAGACGGTGGTGGTGTCGAACAGCGTGCGCGCACCGGCCGCCTGCTGGATCTCGGCCAGCCCCAGGTGCTGGTGCTCCAGCAGCGCCGACTGCTCGCCTTGCAGCCGGGTCAGCACCTGCGCCCACGACTCGGACTCCTCCCAGCGCACCCGTACGGGCAAGGTGTTGATGAACAGCCCCACCATGTCCCCGACACCGGCCACCTCCGGGGGACGGCCGGAGACCGTGGCGCCGAAGACCACGTCGCGGCGGTCGAGCAGGCGCCCCAGGAGGACGCCCCAGACTCCCTGAACGACGGTGTTGAGCGTCAGCTCGTGCCGGCGGGCCCACAGCATGAGCGCTGCGGTCAGCTCCTCGGAGAGCTGCTCTGTCACTTCGCAAAGCACGGCTGACTGCGAAGCCGCCCCGGCCGTGGAGCCCGCCGGAGCCAGCAGCGTGGGCTCCGCTACGCCGGCCAGCGCTTCCCGCCAGGCCTTCCTGGCTGCGTCCCGGTCCTGGGCGGTGAGCCAGGTGAGGTAGTCGCGATAGGGAGTGGGGGAGGGGAGCGCGGTGTCGTCTCCGTTGCGGGCGTAGAGGGTGAAGAGCTCGCGGAGGAGGGTGGGGAGGGACCAGCCGTCGAGGAGGAGG
>NZ_JBPQTW010000023.1:0-59166 GCF_051386535.1 Streptomyces sp. URMC 127 | reverse complement strand
CCGCTCGGCCGCCGCCTACCGCAGCGCCGTCGACTTCGCGGAGTCGCGCCTGGAGCAGGAGCTGGACAAGGTGCTCTCCGACCCGGCCACGAGGGTGGGCCCCGCGGCCGACGCGGCCCGGGCCGAGGCCCGCGCCCGGCAGGCGAGCCTGGTGGAGCAGGCCCGCGCCGTCCTCGACCGGGACCTGGCCCAGCTCACCGCCGAGGCCGAGGTCGTCGAGCACGCCCTGCCGCCCGCCTTCGCCCGCTGGGACAGCCCGGTCTGGCAGGGCTACCAGGTCCCGCTGGAGACCCCCATGGCCCTGCGCCTGGGCGACCTGCACCTGCCGGAGCGCACCGCCCTGCGGATCCCGATGCTGGTGCGGCTGCCGCTGGAGCGCGGCCTGTGGATCGACAGCGGCCGCCCTTCCGGGCTGCAGTCGGCGGTCGTGGACGCGACCGAGCTGCGCCGCCTCGCCATGGAGACGGCGGTCGCGCACGCCGCGCGCATGCTCGCCGTCTATCCCGTGGGCGACTTCACGGTGCACGTCATCGACCCGGCGGGCGCGGCCGGCGCGGCCCTCGCGCCGCTGCTGCAGACCGGTGCGCTCAAGGAGCCGCCCGCGGCCGGGGCGCAGGGCGTCTCCGCGCTGCTGGAGCGGCTGACGCGCCGCGTCGACCTGGTGCAGATGGCCGTGCGCAGCGGCGCCGCCGACTCCCTCCCGCCGGACGTGGACACCGCCGAGCAACTGCTGATCGTCAACGACTTCCCGCACGGCTTCGACGACCGCGCGGTCAACCAGCTGCGCTACCTCGCGGACGAGGGCCCGTCCGTCGGGGTGCACCTGATGATGGTCGCCGACCGGGAGGACGCCCGGGGGTACGGGCCGGTGCTCGATCCGCTGTGGCGCGCCCTGCTGCGGATCACGCCGGTCCCCGACGACCACCTGGCCGATCCGTGGGTGGGGCA
This sequence comes from Streptomyces sp. URMC 127, assembly GCF_051386535.1. NCBI lineage: Bacteria > Bacillati > Actinomycetota > Actinomycetes > Kitasatosporales > Streptomycetaceae > Streptomyces > Streptomyces sp. URMC 127. The sequence continues at coordinate 58,218 of NZ_JBPQTW010000023.1, read as the reverse complement.
CACCTGGACGTACGAGCCCTCGCTCGTGCCGGCGGGCAGCGACGTCGTGCGGCAGGTGCTCCAGCGGGTGGGCCAGGCGCGGCAGGCGTACGGCATTTAGCAGGTAAAGCGGCTCTGAGCTGGGGTTTTTGGTTTTTCTTTACTGTTCCTTGGGTCTTCCTGTACCGTTTTGGGGACTGGCGCCGGCCCGTCGCCGTGCCCGTACGACGCACCGGAGGAACAGTGGACGTCTCCTTGACCCTGTGGGCGCTGACCATCCTCGGTCTGTGCGCCCTCGTCGCCGCCGACTTCTTCATCGGAGGCCGCAAGCCGCACGAGGTCTCCCTCAAGGAAGCCGGCATCTGGACGGCGGTCTGGGTCGCCCTCGCCGGCCTCTTCGGCCTCGGCCTGCTGGTCTTCGGCGGCGGTCAGCCGGCCGGCGAGTTCTTCGCGGGCTTCATCACCGAGAAGTCGCTCAGCGTCGACAACCTCTTCGTCTTCGTCCTGATCATGGCGAAGTTCGCGGTCCCGCCGGTCTACCAGCAGCGCGTGCTGATGGTCGGCGTGCTCATCGCCCTGGTCCTGCGGGCCGTGTTCATCGGCGCGGGCGCGGCGATCATCGCCAACTTCTCCTGGATCTTCTACCTCTTCGGCGCCTTCCTCATCTGGACGGCCTGGAAGCTCATCCAGGAGGCGCGCTCCGGCGAGGAAGAGGAGGAGTTCGAGGAGAATCGTTTCCTCAAGCTGGTCGAGAAGCGCTTCCCCTCCACGGACCGCTACCACGGCACCAAGCTCTTCGTCGTGGAGAACGGCAAGCGCCTGATGACGCCGATGCTGATCGTCATGCTGGCGATCGGCACCACCGACGTCCTCTTCGCCCTGGACTCGATCCCCGCGATCTTCGGCCTGACCCAGGACCCGTACATCGTCTTCACCGCCAACGCCTTCGCGCTGATGGGCCTGCGCCAGCTGTACTTCCTGATCGGCGGCCTGCTGAAGAAGCTCGTCCACCTGTCGTACGGCCTGTCGGTCATCCTGGGCTTCATCGGCGTCAAGCTCGTCCTGCACGCCCTGCACGAGAGCGGCGTGGGCGTCCCCGAGATCAGCATCCCGGTGTCCCTCGGCGTGATCTGCGCGGTCCTGGTCGTCACCACGATCACCAGCCTGCGGGCCTCGCGCAAGCAGGCCGAGGCGGAGGCTCTTGCGGCCGCGGCGGCCGCTGCGGAGGGCGAGGGCGCCAAGGACGCGGCTCGCGTCTGACGGCCCCGCCCGTACGCCTCAGGAGGCCGTTCCCGCTCAGGCGGGGGCGGCCTCCGCCGCCGTTCCGGGCGCCGCGGCCGGCCGGGTCTCGGGCAGCAGGGCGAAGCACCCGAGGCTGACGAGGGCGACGGCCACGAGGTAGCCCGCGACCGCCCAGGGAGGGCCGGATCCGCGGGCCAGCGCCGTCGCCACGACCGGGGTGAGGCCGCCGCCCACGACCCCGGCCAGGTTGTAGCCGACCGCCGCCCCCGTGCAGCGCACCCGGGTCTCGAACAGCTCCGGGAGGTAGGCGGCGACGACGCCGACCACCGCCGCGAACGGCACCGCCGCCCCCGCGAAACCCAGCACCATCCACGCGGGCCGGCCGGTGTGCAGCAGGGCCATCAGCGGGACCATCCACAGGGCGAGGCCGGCGCTGCCGGCCAGGCACAGGGTGCGCCGCCCGTGGCGGTCGCCCAGCACTGCGAAGAGCGGGATCAGCAGGGTCGACACGCCGACGCCCGCCATGATGCAGCCGAGCATGACCGTGCGGCCGACCGCCAGCCGCTCGGTGCCGTAGGCCAGCGCCCACGTGCTCATCGCGTAGTGCACGGCGTAGACGAGGGAGAGGCCGCCGGCGGTGAGCAGGACCGGCCGCCAGTGGCCCCGCAGGACCTCGGCGAAGGGCCGGGCGGCCCGGGTGTCCGTGGCCTCCAGCGCGCGGAACTGCGGCGTCTCCGGCAGCCGCGAGCGCAGCAGCAGGCCCACCGCCGCCATGAGGCCCGCGCCCCAGAACGGCACGCGCCAGCCCCAGGCCAGGTAGTCCGCCTCGGCGAGCCCCGCCGACAGGACGAGGGCGAGGCCGTTGGCCAGCAGGAACCCCACGGGCGCGCCGAGCTGCGGGAAGCTGGTCCACAGGGCGCGCCGGTGCGCCGGTGCGTGCTCGCCGGTCAGCAGCACCGCCCCGCCCCACTCCCCGCCGAGCCCGAGGCCCTGGGCGAACCGCAGGACGAGGAGGATCAGCGGCGCCGCGACGCCGATGCTGTCGTAGGCGGGCACGAGTCCCACGGCGACCGTGGCCAGGCCCGTCAGCAGCAGGGAGGCCAGGAGGACGGGACGCCGGCCGTGCCGGTCGCCGATGTGGCCGAAGAGCACCGAGCCCAGCGGGCGGGCGACGAAGCCGACGCCGAAGGTGCCGAAGGCGGCGAGCGTGCCGAGCAGCGGGGAGACGGTGGGGAAGTACAGCGGCCCGAGGACGAGGGCCGCCGCGGTGCCGTACACGTAGAAGTCGTAGAACTCGATGGCGGTGCCGGCCATGGCGGCCAGCGCCAGGCGTGGCATGGAGGGCGCGCGGTGCGGCGCGGCGTGCGGCGGGTGCATGTACTGCCCAACATCCAGCCGGCAGGGAAGGCAACGGGCGCGTGGGGGTGCGACGGGGGGCGCGGAGGCGTCGCACATTATTTTTGTCCGGATTTGCGGAGGTATTGCCATCCGGTGCGAGGAGGAGTAGCTTAAGGAATTGAGGCCGCCGCATCCGGAGGAATTTGGATGGACGGCCTCACTGCATGCCCGGGCCCCGGCCCGGGCTCGCTGTGTTTCCGGGGCTGCGCACCCACCGGGCGCGGGTGATCACCAGCCGCGTTCGCGCCACTCGGCGAGGTGGGGCCGCTCGGCGCCCAGCGTGGTGTCCGCGCCGTGGCCCGGGTAGACCCAGGTCTCGTCCGGCAGCTCATCGAAGAGCTTGGTCTCCACGTCGTGGAGGAGGCTGGCGAACGCCTCGGAGTCGTTGTGGGTGTTGCCCACGCCGCCCGGGAAGAGGCAGTCCCCGGTGAACACGTGCGGGTGGCCGTGCGGGTCGTCGTAGACCAGCGCGATGCTGCCCGGGGTGTGGCCCACGAGGTGGCGTGCGGTGAGCTCCACGCGGCCGACGCGGATGACGTCGCCGTCGTCCACCGGCACGTCCGTCGGTACGGGGATGCCCTCGGCGTCGGCACGGCCCGCGTAGGTGGTGGCGCCGGTGGCCTCGGCCACCTCGCGCAGCGCTCCCCAGTGGTCGGCGTGCCGGTGCGTGGTGACCACGGAGGCGATGCCGCTGTCGCCGATCAGGCTGAGCAGGGTGTGCGGCTCGGCCGCCGCGTCGATCAGCAACTGCTCGTCCGTTGCGCGGCAGCGCAGCAGATAGGCGTTGTTGTCCATGGGTCCGACCGCGACCTTCGAGATCATCAGGTCGGTCAGCTCGTGCACGTCGGCCGGTCCGCCGACCTTCACCGCTCCGCTGTACGTCATGACGCCAGCCTATGCCTTCGCCCCCTTCCCCCACCTTTCTCCCGCCCCCGCTACAGCGGGGGAAGGACGGGCAGCGGGGCGCCGCCCGCGTCCAGCGCGGCGCCCTTGTCGCCGCGGCCCGCGAGCCACGCCAGCAGGCCGGCCGGGGAGCCGGTGACGGTGACCGGGCCGCCCTCCGCGGTGCCGCCCGTGCGCCAGCTCCTGCCGTCGTCGGCGACGAGCGTGACGGCGGGGATCCCCGGGCGGGCCGACCAGCGCTCGGCGAGGAAGGCGATCTCCCGGCCGGTGAACTCCTCCGGCAGGTCCTCGAGCTCGTAGCCGGCGTCCAGGTCCACCAGGTGCAGCTCCAGCTCGATCCAGCGGCGGAAGGGAACGCGGGCGGCCCGGTCGGTGACGCCGTTGCGCATGACGACGGTGCGGGTCCAGTCGGCGGGGAGGGCGGCCTGGGCGCTCAGCCGGGCGGCGCTCTCGCGCAGGTCGGCGAGGTGGGCGTCCAGGGGGCGGCCGGCGTCCCGGGCGATGTCCCCGTCGCGGGACTCGGCGCTCGCGTACATGGGGCGGCCCGCCAGGACGTTGACGAGCGCGTCGGCGTTGCGCGCGACGTGCGCCATCACGTGGCCGCGGGTCCAGCCCGGCAGCCGGGAGGGCGCGGCGACGGCGGCGTCGCCGAGCTTGCCGGCCGCGCTCAGGAAGCGATCGGTCGCTTCGCGTACAGATGCCAGGTCGCGCACGTGGTCGATCATGCGGCCGACGATAGCGCCGCCACTCGTCCGGGTGAAGGTGGGAGACTTCGGCCGTAATTCGAATGTGCGTGCTATAGGCTCGGTAGGGCATCGCATCCGACAACAACGCGGCGGCCCCCATACCCTGGAGCGGGGGCGCGCGCCCCACTGCCCCGGGATTCCTCCCCGGGATCCGCTCCCGGGAGGGGCTCCGAAGGCACAGGAGCGGGCCCCCACCGATATCGCTCTCAAGAAAGGTGCCGACCGGCGTGGCTGACCGTCTCATCGTCCGTGGCGCTCGCGAGCACAACCTCAAGAACGTCTCGCTCGACCTCCCCCGCGACTCCCTGATCGTGTTCACGGGGCTCTCCGGCTCGGGCAAGTCGTCCCTCGCGTTCGACACGATCTTCGCCGAGGGGCAGCGCCGTTACGTCGAGTCGCTCTCCTCCTACGCACGGCAGTTCCTCGGGCAGATGGACAAGCCCGACGTGGACTTCATCGAGGGCCTCTCCCCGGCCGTCTCCATCGACCAGAAGTCGACCTCGCGCAACCCGCGCTCGACGGTCGGCACCATCACCGAGGTCTACGACTACCTCCGGCTGCTGTTCGCCCGCATCGGCAAACCGCACTGCCCCGAGTGCGCACGCCCGATCTCCCGCCAGTCCCCGCAGGCGATCGTGGACAAGGTGCTGGAGCTCCCCGAGGGCAGCCGCTTCCAGGTGCTCTCGCCGCTGGTGCGCGAGCGCAAGGGCGAGTTCGCCGACCTCTTCTCCGACCTGCAGGCCAAGGGCTACAGCCGGGCCCGGGTCGACGGGCAGACGATCCAGCTCTCCGAGCCGCCCAAGCTCAAGAAGCAGGAGAAGCACACCATCGAGGTGGTCGTCGACCGCCTCACCGTCAAGGACAGCGCCAAGCGCCGCCTGACCGACTCGGTCGAGACCGCCCTGGGCCTGTCCGGCGGCATGGTCGTCCTGGACTTCGTCGACCTCCCCGAGGACGACCCCGAGCGTGAGCGGATGTACTCCGAGCACCTCTACTGCCCCTACGACGACCTGTCGTTCGAGGAGCTGGAGCCGCGCTCCTTCTCCTTCAACTCGCCCTTCGGCGCCTGCCCCGAGTGCACCGGCATCGGCACCCGCATGGAGGTCGACCCCGAGCTGATCGTCCCGGATCCGGAGAAGTCGCTGGACGAGGGCGCGATCAGCCCCTGGTCCCACGGCCACACCAAGGACTACTTCAGCCGCCTGGTCGACGCCCTCGCCGACGCCCTCGGCTTCCGCACGGACATCCCCTGGGCCGGGCTGCCCGCGCGCGCCAAGAAGGCCCTCCTCAACGGCCACAAGACCCAGATCGAGGTGCGCTACCGCAACCGCTACGGCCGCGAGCGCGCCTACACCACGGCCTTCGAGGGCGCGGTGCCGTTCGTCAAGCGCCGCCACTCCGAGGCCGAGAGCGACGCCAGCCGCGAGCGCTTCGAGGGCTACATGCGCGAGGTGAACTGCCCCACCTGCGAGGGCACGCGCCTGAAGCCGATCGTGCTCGCCGTCACCGTGCAGGGCCGCTCCATCGCCGAGGTCTCGGCGATGTCGATCAGCGAGTGCGCCGACTTCCTGCGGGACATGACGCTCACCGGCCGCGAGAAGAAGATCGCCGAGCGGGTCCTCAAGGAGGTCAACGAGCGGCTGAAGTTCCTCGTCGACGTCGGCCTGGACTACCTCTCGCTCAACCGCGCCGCCGGCACCCTCTCCGGCGGCGAGGCCCAGCGCATCCGCCTCGCCACCCAGATCGGCTCCGGCCTCGTCGGCGTGCTCTACGTCCTGGACGAGCCCTCCATCGGCCTCCACCAGCGCGACAACCACCGCCTGATCGAGACCCTCGTCCGCCTGCGCGACATGGGCAACACCCTCATCGTCGTCGAGCACGACGAGGACACCATCAAGGTCGCCGACTGGGTCGTGGACATCGGCCCCGGCGCCGGCGAGCACGGCGGCAAGGTCGTGCACAGCGGCCCCTTGAAGGAGCTCCTGAGCAACAAGGAGTCGATGACCGGGCACTACCTCTCCGGCAAGAAGGCCATCGCCATACCGGACGCCCGGCGCCCCGTCGACCCCGGCCGCCGGATCACCGTCCGCGGCGCCCGCGAGAACAACCTGCAGGACATCGACGTCTCGTTCCCGCTCGGCGTGCTCACGGCCGTCACCGGCGTCTCCGGCTCCGGCAAGTCGACCCTGGTCAACGACATCCTGTACACGCACCTCGCCCGCGAGCTGAACGGCGCCCGGGCCGTGCCCGGCCGCCACACCCGCGTCGACGGCGACGACCTGGTCGACAAGGTCGTCCACGTCGACCAGTCGCCCATCGGCCGCACCCCGCGGTCCAACCCGGCCACGTACACCGGCGTCTTCGACCACATCCGCAAGCTCTTCGCGGAGACGATGGAGGCCAAGGTCCGGGGCTACCTGCCCGGCCGCTTCTCCTTCAACGTCAAGGGCGGCCGCTGCGAGAACTGCTCCGGCGACGGCACCATCAAGATCGAGATGAACTTCCTGCCGGACGTGTACGTGCCGTGCGAGGTCTGCCACGGCGCGCGCTACAACCGGGAGACCCTGGAGGTGCACTACAAGGGCAAGTCCATCGCCGAGGTGCTGGACATGCCCATCGAGGAGGCCCTGTCCTTCTTCGAGTCCGTGCCCACCATCGCCCGCCACCTGCGCACGCTCAACGAGGTGGGCCTCGGCTACGTCCGCCTCGGGCAGTCCGCGCCGACGCTCTCCGGCGGCGAGGCCCAGCGCGTGAAGCTCGCCAGCGAGCTGCAGAAGCGCTCCACGGGCCGCACGGTCTACGTCCTGGACGAGCCCACCACCGGTCTGCACTTCGAGGACATCAACAAGCTCATCTCGGTGCTGTCCGGCCTGGTCGACAAGGGCAACAGCGTCATCGTCATCGAGCACAACCTCGACGTCATCAAGACCGCCGACTGGATCGTGGACATGGGCCCGGAGGGCGGCAGCGGCGGTGGCCTCGTCATCGCCGAGGGCACGCCCGAGGACGTCGCCTCGGTGCCCTCCAGCCACACCGGCAAGTTCCTGCGGGAGCTGCTCGGGGACCGGGTCAGCGACGCGGTGCCGCTGCCGCGGAAGAAGCCGGCGGCCAGGAAGAAGGCCGTGGCGCGCCGGGGCTGAGCGCCCTGCCTCCGGCGCCGGGCGGGCCCTCCTCCCAGGAGGGCCCCCCCGCTGCGGTGCGGCGGCCCGCCGGGCTGCGGGCGGCTCCCGGGCGCCGGGTAAGGTCGGTCCGCAGTCACCCCGAGTCCAGCGCTGGAGCCCCCATGAGCACCCCCTCGTCCCCGCAGAGCCCCGCCGAGCGCCCCTGCGCCTCGCGCCGCACCGTGCTCCGGGGCGCCGCGCTCGCGGGCGTCGCCGGGCTGGGCGCCGCCGCGTGCGACGGCAAGACCGGCCCCAAGGCCGCCCCGGTGCCCACGGCGCCGGTGGACCTGGGCCCGGCGGCCGACGTGCCCGTCGGCCAGGCGCGGCTCTTCCGCGAGCAGCGGCTGATCGTCTCGCAGCCCGTGCAGGGCCAGTACAAGGCGTTCAGCGCGGTGTGCACGCACGCGGGCTGCGTGGCCGACAAGGTCGACAACGGCAAGGTCCGCTGCCCCTGCCACGGCAGCGAGTTCGACGCGAACACCGGCAAGGTCCTCCAGGGCCCGGCCGGTGACCCGCTGCCGTCCGTGCCGGTCAGGGCCACCGGCGGCAAGCTGATCGCGGGCCCCGAGGCGTAAGGGTCTTGGGCCGGCGCCTCACGCCCACTCCCAGGCGATCCCCACGATCCCCGGTCGTACGCACGGCTCCACCAGGTGCACCATGCGGTGGCGGCCGGCCAGCGTCAGCTCCTGCAGCCCGCCGCGGGGCGCCGCCGCCGAGCTGCGGGTGAAGCGCAGGCAGCGCGCGGGCAGCGCCGCCGCGTCGAAGCGCACCTGCAGCACGTACTGCCCGCCGGCGAAACTGAAGCCCCGCACGTACTCGCCGCTGGGCCCGGCCGTGCCGTCGTCGAAGCCGTAGCCGAAGACGTGGGTGTCCCCGGCCCGCAGCCGGGTGTCGAAGAGCAGCTCGGCCACCAGGACCCCGGCTGCCGTGTGCCACCGGACGCGCCCCACGCGGCAGTTCTCGTTCGCCCGCACCGCCACCCGGCCGGGGTCGCAGCCCTCGTCCCCGTGGTGGATGGCCAGGTAGCGGTCCACGCCGTCCCGGTGCGCGCGCACGACGTGGTGGGAGTCGCGCCCCCGCAGCTCTCGGCCCGCCCCGATGCGGACCCGCTCCAGGTGGCAGACGGTGTGCAGGCCCCCGTCGGGGGGCGACTCCAGCTCGGCGAGGAGCCGCTCCAGCGCGCGCGACTCCTCGACCAGGGAGCGGTAGGAGCGCGCGGCCGGCCGCGCGGCGCCGGCGGCCGGGGCGGCCGGGTCCAGCAGCCGGGTGAGGGAGTGGGCGGGCAGCTCCAGGACGTCCTCCAACACCCGCACCGCCCTGAGCGACTCCGGCCGCTGCGGCCTGCGCGCCCCCTGCTGCCAGTAGCTGAGGCTCGTCACGCCGACGTGCACGCCGCGCTGCGCGAGCCGGTGCTGCACCCGGTGCAGGGCCAGCCCCCGTACGCTCAGCGCCGTCCGCAGCGCCACGTGGAACGGACCGGTGCGCAGGGCGCGGGCCAGCTCGGCCTCGGCAGCCCCCGACCCGGCCGCCCCGGCTTCATTCCCTCTCCCTGCGGCTCCGCCCGGCCGTGTGCGCGCCATCCGTTCCCACCCCTGTGCTCTGTGAATATTCACAAGCGGTGAATGCGGCGGGGCCCGCCGGACCGCTGTGATCCGCATGGCCGGGCAACGGACGTTCACATCCGGTACGCCTCGTTCACACCGTCGGCTCACCGAGCATTGAAGCCGGTTGACCATTCACTGACAACTCCCTGATGCTCCTCACCAGCGTCCGGACGCGCCTCCATCACCACCCCCCCGCCTCGGGAGGAACGTCCATGTCCCGTGCATCGGCACAACTGAACAAGCCCGGAAAGGCCCGCATACGCGGCAGACGGCTGTCCACCGCAGCCGTCGTCGCGGCCGCGCTGCTCGCCGTCCCCACCACGGCATCGGCAGCCGGCGGGGAGCACGCGTCCCTGCGCGCCTCGAAGAAGCTGAACATCACCATGCAGGCCCAGCAGAAGAGCAACTGGTGCTGGGCCGCCTCCGGCAACACCATCGCCACCTGGTTCGGGCGCAACTACACCCAGAACCAGTTCTGCAACGCAGCCTTCCGCCGCCAGCAGGGCACCGAGTGCCCCAACAACCAGGCGACGCTGGGCAACGTGCAGACCGCCTTCCAGTGGGCCGGCATCAACCCCGGCTCGTACGTGAGCGGTTGGCTGCGCTACCCGACGGTCCAGAGCGAGGTCAACGGCAACCGGCCGATCGAGACCCGCATCCAGTGGTCCTCCGGCGGCGGCCACATGCACGTCCTCTACGGCTACGACGACGCGAGCGGGTTCGTGTACTGGGGCGACCCCTGGCCCTCCAGCAACCGCTACAACTGGGCCTCCCACGACTGGTACGTGAACAACAGCAACTTCTCCTGGACCCACTCGCTCTACCGGATCGGGGCGTGACGTCATGACGGACCGGATGACCCGTCAGGCGGCCCGGCAGCAGCACTCCCGGCGCAACGCGGCCCGTGCGGTGGCCGCGGGAGCCGTCACCGCCGCCGCCCTCGGCCTCGCCCCGCTCGCCCACGCCGCCGCCCCGGCGCCTCCCGCGGCCCCCACCGCCGCCGGAGTCTCCGCCGCGCACGAGGCGGCCGCCTCCCCGGCGACCCTCGGGACGCTGTCCCGCTTCTTCGCCCGCGACGGTGCGGTCGCCGCGGCGAAGGCGCAGCCGAGGATCGAGGGCGCGACCGTGCCCGTCTACACGCTCTCCCCGGAGTTCGTGGCGGGCAAGGACGGCGCCCCCGTCGCCGCGCTCGACTTCCTCGCCAGCAAGGCGGTCTCGGCCGACGGGCAGAAGGCGTCGGTGTGGACCGCGCGCACCGGAGGCGACTGGAAGGTCGTCAACATCGCCACCGGGGACGACGAGACGCGCTACGCCGCGGAGGGGCAGCAGAAGCTCAGCGGGGGCACGGTCTTCCGTGAGCCCCAGATCGACGCGTGGTACGTCCAGCGCGGCGAGAGGGTCCTGCCGCTGGACGAGGACGCCGTCCGGGCCGTCGGCGCGCAGGGCACTACGCTCGACGGCTACCGCGCCCGCGTCCGCAAGGCGTACGGCGACAAGCTGCCCGGCTCCGCGTACGCGAAGAAGGGGCTCGCGGGCGGCTACGGCCAGGAGCAGCCGGCTGCCGGGGAGCAGCAGGCGGCCCCCGCGCCGCAGGCCGGCTCCGGCCCGCTGACCACGGCGTCCGCCGCGGCGGCCGGAGGCGTGGCCCTGGTCCTCGGTGCGGGGGCGGTGGTGGCGCGCCGCAGGCTCCGGCGCCGCTGACCCCCGCCCGGCCGGGCCGGGCCCGCACCGGTCCGCGCTGATCCGGTCCGGCCCGGCCCGGATTCCGGTTCCGTCCCCGGCGGCCACCCCCCGCCGGGGCCGGAGCCGGTCCCTCCGAGGCGGACGCCGATTGTCACTGCCCGCAAGTAGGGTGTGTGACATGGCCGACCCCAGCAGCTACCGACCCAAGCCGGGACAGATCCCCGACTCGCCGGGGGTCTACAGATTCCGTGACGAGCACGGCCGGGTGATCTACGTCGGGAAGGCGAAGAGCCTGCGCCAGCGCCTCTCGTCGTACTTCCAGGACCTCGCCGGCCTGCACACCCGCACCCGCACGATGGTGACCACGGCCGCCTCCGTCGAGTGGACCGTGGTCTCCACCGAGGTCGAGGCGCTCCAGCTGGAGTACACCTGGATCAAGGAGTACGACCCGCGGTTCAACGTCAAGTACCGCGACGACAAGAGCTATCCCTCCCTCGCCGTCACCCTCAACGAGGAGTTCCCGCGCGTGCAGGTCATGCGCGGCCCCAAGAAGAAGGGCGTGCGCTACTTCGGCCCGTACGCCCACGCCTGGGCCATCCGCGAGACCGTCGACCTGATGCTGCGCGTCTTCCCCGTGCGCACCTGCTCGGCCGGCGTCTTCAAGCGCTCCGCCCAGATCGGCCGCCCCTGCCTGCTGGGGTACATCGGCAAGTGCTCCGCCCCCTGCGTCGGCCGGGTCAGCGCGGAGGAGCACCGCGAACTGGCCGAGGAGTTCTGCGACTTCATGGCCGGCCGCACCGGCACCTACCTGCGCCGCCTGGAGCAGCAGATGCACGAGGCGGCCGAGGAGATGGAGTACGAGCGGGCCGCCCGCCTGCGGGACGACATAGAGGCCCTCCGGCGCGCCATGGAGAAGAACGCCGTCGTCCTGGCCGACGCCACCGACGCCGACCTCATCGCCGTCGCGGAGGACGAGCTGGAGGCGGCGGTGCAGATCTTCCACGTGCGCGGCGGCCGGGTGCGCGGCCAGCGCGGCTGGGTGACCGACAAGGTGGAGGCCGTCGACACGGCCGGCCTCGTCGAGCACGCCCTGCAGCAGCTCTACGGCGAGGAGAGCGGCGACGCCGTGCCCAAGGAGGTCCTCGTCCCGGCCCTGCCGGAGCCGGTGGAGCCCGTCGCCCAGTGGCTGGGCGAGCGCCGCGGCTCCCGCGTCGACCTGCGCATCCCCCAGCGCGGCGACAAGAAGGACCTGATGGCGACGGTCCAGCGCAACGCCCAGCAGGCCCTCGTCCTGCACAAGACCAAGCGCGCCTCCGACCTGACCACCCGCTCGCGGGCGCTGGAGGAGATCGCCGAGGCCCTGGAGCTGGACTCCGCGCCGCTGCGCATCGAGTGCTTCGACATCTCGCACCTGCAGGGGCAGGACGTGGTCGCGTCCATGGTCGTCTTCGAGGACGGCCTGGCCCGCAAGAGCGAGTACCGCCGTTTCCAGATCAAGGGCTTCGAGGGCCAGGATGACGTCCGGTCGATGCACGAGGTGATCGGGCGGCGCTTCCGGCGTTATCTGCAGGAGAAGCAGAAGGCGGGGGAGTGGTCGGAGGAGAACGCCGTAGAGGCCTCTGAGGCTTCTGAGGCCCATGAGGCGGTAGAGGCGGTAGAGATGGACACCGCCCGCACCGAGGACGGCCGCCCCAAGCGCTTCGCCTACCCCCCGCAGCTCGTCGTGGTCGACGGCGGGCAGCCGCAGGTGGCCGCCGCCCGCCGCGCGCTGGACGAGCTCGGCATCGACGACGTGGCGGTCTGCGGCCTCGCCAAGCGGCTGGAGGAGGTCTGGCTGCCCGGCGACGACGACCCCGTCGTCCTGCCCCGCACCAGCGAGGGCCTCTACCTCCTGCAGCGCGTGCGCGACGAGGCCCACCGCTTCGCCATCGCCTACCAGCGCAGCAAGCGCACGAAGACGATCAGGTCCGGGCCGCTGGATGCGGTCCCGGGCCTCGGGGAGACCCGCAAGAAGGCCCTGCTCAAGCACTTCGGCTCGGTCAAGCGGCTGCGCGCCGCCACCGTCGAGCAGATCTGCGAGACGCCGGGCATCGGCCGCAAGACCGCCGAGACGATCGCCGCCGCGCTCGCGGCGGCCGCCCCGCCCGCCCCTGCGGTGAACATGACGACAGGCGAGATCATGGAAGAGGCGGGGGAATGACGGGACACGCAGTATGGAAGGACGGGGCCGCGCCCGCGGCGCCGTCGGCGAGACGGGGGTAGCAGCATGACCGGGAACGACCGAGACGGAGCACAGGTGAGTACGGGCACGACGGCGGATGCGGCGGCCGAGGCGGCGGGCATCCCCGAACTGGTGATCATCTCGGGCATGTCGGGGGCGGGCCGCAGCACCGCCGCCAAGTGCCTGGAGGACCTCGGCTGGTTCGTCGTCGACAACCTGCCGCCCGCCCTGATCCCCACCATGGTGGACCTCGGCGCCCGCTCCCAGGGCAACGTGGCCCGCATCGCCGTGGTCGTGGACGTCCGCGGCCGCCGCTTCTTCGACAACCTGCGCGAGTCCCTCGCCGACCTGGCCGCCAAGCAGGTCAAGCGGCGCGTGATCTTCCTGGAGGCCTCGGACGACGCCCTGGTGCGCCGCTTCGAGTCCGTGCGCCGCCCGCACCCCCTGCAGGGCTCCGGGCGCATCGTCGACGGCATCGCCGCCGAGCGGGACCTGCTGCGCGAGCTGCGCGGCGACGCCGACCTGGTGATCGACACCTCCAGCCTCAACGTCCACGAGCTGCGCGCCAAGATGGACGCCCAGTTCGCCGGCGAGGAGGAGCCGGAGCTGCGGGCCACCGTCATGTCCTTCGGCTACAAGTACGGCCTGCCCGTCGACGCCGACCTCGTGGTCGACTGCCGCTTCCTGCCCAACCCGCACTGGGTGCCGGAGCTGCGCCCGTTCACCGGTCTGAACGAGGAGGTCTCGGGCTACGTCTTCAACCAGCCCGGCGCCAAGGAGTTCCTCGACCGCTACACCGAGCTCCTGCAGCTCATCGCCGCGGGCTACCGCCGCGAGGGCAAGCGCTACGTGACCATCGCGGTCGGCTGCACCGGCGGCAAGCACCGCTCCGTGGCCATGTCCGAGAAGCTGGCCCACCGCCTCGTCTCCGAGGGCGTGGAGACCGTCGTCGTGCACCGGGACATGGGGCGCGAGTGACCGGCCGCACGTCCAGGCTCCGCCGGGTGCGCCGCCTCGTCCCCGGCCGGGCCGTCCGCGGCCCCGAGGGGCGGACCAAGCGCGGTGCCCAGCCCAAGGTGGTCGCCCTCGGCGGCGGGCACGGCCTGTCCGCCTCGCTGGCCGCCCTGCGCCGGATCACCGGCGACCTCACCGCCGTCGTCACCGTCGCCGACGACGGCGGCTCCAGCGGCCGGCTCCGCGACGAGCTGGGCGTGCTGCCCCCGGGCGACCTGCGCAAGGCCCTCGCCGCCCTCTGCGGCGACGACGACTGGGGCCAGACCTGGGCCCGGGTGATCAAGCACCGCTTCACCAGCGAGGGCGATCTGCACGACCACGCCGTCGGCAATCTGCTGATCGTCGCCCTGTGGGAGCAGCTCGGCGACCCCGTCCAGGCCCTCGACCTGGTCGGCAAGCTGCTGGGCGCGCACGGCCGGGTGCTGCCCATGTCCGCCGTGCCGCTGGAGCTGCAGGCGCTCGTCCGCGGCCACGACCCGGCCGCGCCCGACGCCGTCACGACCGTCCGCGGCCAGGCCACGGTGGCCCTGACCCCCGGCGAGGTGCAGTCCGTGCACGTCGTCCCGGAGGATCCGCCCGCCGTGCCCGAGGCCGTCGCCGCCGTCCTCGACGCCGACTGGGTCGTGCTCGGCCCCGGCTCCTGGTTCTCCTCCGTCATCCCGCACCTGCTCGTCCCCGAGCTGCTGGAAGCCCTGCAGGAGACCAAGGCCCGCCGGGTGCTGTCGTTGAATCTCGCACCACAACCGGGTGAAACCGATGGCTTCTCCCCGCAGCGTCATTTGGAGGTTTTGGCCCGACACGCCCCTAAACTCGCCCTGGACGTGGTGCTGGCCGACGAGGCCGCCGTGCCCGACCGGGAGAGCCTCACCGAAGCCGCGAAGCGGCTCGGGGCCGCGGTCGAGCTGGCGCCGGTCGCCGCGCCCGACGGCTCCCCGACCCATGACCCGGAGCTGTTGGCCGCCGCGTACGACCGTATTTTTCGGATGCATGGAAGGATCGGCCCATGGCGATGACGGCAGCGGTGAAGGACGAAATCTCCCGGCTCCCCGTCACCCGCACCTGCTGCCGGAAAGCGGAGGTCTCGGCGATCCTGCGGTTCGCGGGCGGTCTGCACCTGGTCAGCGGGCGCATCGTGATCGAGGCGGAGCTGGACACCGGGATCGCCGCCCGGCGGCTGCGCAAGGACATCCTGGAGATCTTCGGGCACGCCTCCGACCTGGTGGTGATGGCCCCCGGCGGGCTCCGCAGGGGCAGCCGCTACGTGGTCCGGGTGGTGGCGGGCGGTGACCAGCTGGCGCGCCAGACCGGCCTGGTCGACGGCCGCGGCCGGCCGATCCGCGGGCTGCCCCCGCAGGTCGTCTCCGGCGCCACCTGCGACGCGGAGGCGGCCTGGCGCGGCGCGTTCCTCGCGCACGGCTCCCTCACCGAGCCCGGCCGCTCGTCCTCCCTGGAGGTGACCTGCCCGGGGCCCGAGGCGGCGCTCGCGCTGGTCGGCGCGGCCCGCCGGCTGCAGATCGCGGCCAAGGCCCGCGAGGTCCGCGGCGTGGACCGCGTGGTCGTCCGCGACGGCGACGCGATCGGCGCCCTGCTGACCCGGCTGGGGGCGCACGAGTCGGTGCTGGCGTGGGAGGAGCGGCGGATGCGCCGCGAGGTCCGCGCCACGGCCAACCGCCTCGCCAACTTCGACGACGCCAACCTGCGCCGCTCGGCCCGTGCCGCCGTCGCGGCCGGCGCCCGGGTGCAGCGCGCGCTGGAGATCCTCGGCGAGGAGGTGCCCGAGCACCTGGCCGCCGCGGGCCGGCTGCGCATGGAGCACAAGCAGGCGTCGCTGGAGGAGCTGGGCGCCCTGGCCGACCCGCCGCTGACCAAGGACGCGGTCGCGGGCCGGATCCGGCGCCTGCTCGCCATGGCCGACAAGCGCGCCCAGGACCTCGGCATCCCCGGCACGGAGTCCAACCTTTCCGACCTGTCGGACCTCTCCGAGGAGATGGCCGAGGGCATGGCCGGCTGACCGGCCGGGCGGCGCCGGCCGCCCCCGCTCCGAGCCCCGGTTGGTTCCGGTCGAGTCCGGCCGCCCCCCGGTCCGAGCCCGATCGGTTCCGGCCCGAGCCCGGTCGGTTCCCGTTCGAGCCACCCCGCGCCGTGCAGGGCGCCGGAGGTGGCTCTTTCGCATCGTTGACATGATCATGCAGTCTCTCCAGGCTGGCGTCCGTGCACTGACGTGGCAGACAACAGCAAGGGGGGCTCATGAGACGCAGGACGAGATCGGTCCTCGCGGCGGCTTCGCTGCTCTTAGGCGGACTGGCCGCGGCACCCTTCGCCCAGGCACAACCCGCCGCGCCCGCGGCGCACGACGGTGACGGCGCACCGGCCGTCTGGACCGCCGAGGTCACCGCGGACCAGATGCCGCTGCTGCTCGCGGCCGGCGTCGACGGCCACGAGCTCGCCGAGCGCCCGCAAGGGACCAAGGCGGCCTCCGTCGAGCTCTACCTCACCCCCGGCCAGGCCCGCGACCTGCGCGACCGCGGCGTCGGCCTCACCGAGAAGCGGATCCCCCGGCGCACGCAGGAGCGCCTCAAGGCCGCGGGCGACGGCGTCTTCCGCCCGTACAGCGGCAGTCACGGCCTCCGCCAGGAGCTCCTGGACACCGCGCAGGCCCACCCCGGCCTCACCAAGGTCGTGAGCATCGGCAAGACCGTCCGCGGCCAGGACATCCTCGCCCTGAAGCTCAGCAGGGGCGCCCGCACCGAGCCCGACGGCCGCAAGCCCGCCGTGCTGTACATGTCCAACCAGCACGCCCGGGAGTGGATCACGCCCGAGATGACGAGGCGGCTGCTCCACCACTACCTCGACGGCTACGGCAAGGACGCCCGCCTCACCGACGTCGTGAACCGCGCCGAACTCTGGTTCGTCCTCTCCGCCAACCCCGACGGCTACGACTACACCTTCCAGAGCCCCGGCACCCGCCTGTGGCGCAAGAACCTGCGCGACAACAACGGCGACGGGAAGATCACCCCGGGCGACGGCGTCGACCTCAACCGCAACTTCTCCTACAAGTGGGGCTACGACAACGAGGGTTCGTCCCCCCGCCCGGGCTCCGAGACCTACCGCGGTCCGGCGTCGGCCTCCGAGCCGGAGACGCGGGCGATCGACGCCTTCGAGAAGGCGCACCGCTTCAGTTACGCCGTCAACTACCACTCGGCGGCCGAACTCCTGCTCTACGGCGTCGGCTGGCAGGTCGCCACGCCCACCCCGGACGACGTCCTGTACAAGGCGCTCGCCGGCACGCCGGAGAAGCCGGCGATCCCCGGCTACCGCCCCCAGGTCTCCTCCGAGCTCTACACGACCAACGGCGAGGCCGACGGCCACGCCGCGAACGTCAACGGAACGATGATGTTCACCCCGGAGATGTCGACCTGCCGCACCGCCTCGCAGGCCGACCCCGGCGACCGCTGGGACCCGGCCGACTGCCCGTCCTCCTTCAGCTTCCCCGACGACGAGAAGCTGATCCAGCAGGAGTTCACGAAGAACATCCCCTTCGCGCTGTCCGTGGCCGAGACCGCCGTCAACCGCGAGGGCGCCGACCGGCCCCGCTCCGCCGCGGGCCTCGCCGCCCCCGACTTCACCCCCGACGCCTTCACCACCTCCTACGCCCTCGGCGACGAGCAGGAGGTCTCCGTCACCGCCCGCAGGAGCCTGCGCGAGCCGCGGCTCAACTACCGCATCGACGGCGGGAGTACGCACTCCGCGCCGCTGGAGGAGTGGAAGGGCGGCGACCGCTACGGCGGCAAGGACAGCATCCGCTTCGCCGAGTACCGCGCCTACGTCGAGGGCGCCGACCCCGGCTCCCGCGTGCAGGTCTGGTACACCGGCCGGACGCGGGACGGCCGGCCCACCGCCAGCGAACCGTTCACCTACACCGTGGCCCACCGCCCCGAGGCCGACACCCTCGTGATCGCCGACGAGGGCGGCACCGCCCCCGCCCGGCACACCGCCGCCTACACCTCGGCACTGGCCGCGGCCGGCCGCGACGCCGCCGTCTGGGACACCGCCACTCAAGGCGCGCCGCATCCCCTCGGCGTGCTCGGCCACTTCAAGAGCGTCGTCTGGTACTCGGGCGACAACCGCCCCGGCGGCGCCACCCTGCTCGCCGTGCGGGACTTCGTCAACGAGGGCGGCAAGCTCGTCGCCGCGGGCAAGCAGGCGGGCGGCTACGCCCTCGTCGGCGCCGCCGAGACGAACGACTTCAGCCAGTACTACCTGGGCGCCGGCAGCCGGGCGGCCCAGCCCGCACCCGCCGGCTTCACCGGAGCCGGGGTCCTCGCCGGCACCGGCGTCCGCCTCGGCGACGCCGCCGGCGACCGGGCGGACGGCGCGGGCTCGTACACGCCCATCTCCGACGAGCTGCCGCCGGCGGCCTTCCCGCAGTTCCGCAGCGCCGCCGCGGGGGAGTACACGAACGGCGCAACGGCCGGCCGCTGCGCCCCGGCCGCCGTCACGCTCCGTGACGGGACTTGCGTGGCGACGGCGGGCACGCCCCGCGCTGCCGCCGTCTCCACCCCCGCCACGGTGCTCCTCGGCTTCGGCCTGCAGCACGTCCCGGACCCCGCCGGAAGGTCCGCGCTCATTAGTGCAGCCCTGCGCTCTGTCAAGGGGTGAAGCCGCCTTGGAGCCCCAGTGACGCCAATGTCACGTCCTCACCTTCTTAGAGGTAGGGTCGGTGGTGGTCGGGGACATCCCAAAACAGCCCGCCGGCGGACAGTCCGGCACACCAACGAGGAGATCGGTTCGTGACGATCCGCGTAGGCATCAACGGCTTTGGCCGTATCGGTCGTAACTACTTCCGCGCGCTCCTGGAGCAGGGTGCGGACATCGAGATCGTCGGTGTCAACGACCTGACCGACAACGCGACCCTGGTGCACCTGCTGAAGTACGACAGCATCCTCGGTCGTCTGCAGCAGGAGGTCAGCCACACCGACGACTCGATCACTGTCGGCAACCAGACCTTCCGCACGATGGCCGAGCGCGACCCCGCGAACCTCCCCTGGGGCGAGCTGGGCGCCGACATCGTCATCGAGTCCACGGGCATCTTCACCAAGCGCGAGGACGCGGCGAAGCACATCGCCGCCGGCGCGAAGAAGGTCCTCATCTCGGCTCCGGCCAAGAACGAGGACATCACCATCGTGATGGGCGTCAACCAGGACAAGTACGACGCGGCCAACCACCACGTCATCTCCAACGCCTCCTGCACCACCAACTGCGTGGCGCCGATGGCCAAGGTCCTCGACGAGACCTTCGGCATCGTCAAGGGCATGATGACGACGGTCCACGCGTACACCAACGACCAGCGCATCCTGGACTTCCCGCACTCCGACCTGCGCCGCGCCCGCGCCGCCGCGGAGAACATCATCCCGACCTCGACGGGTGCCGCCAAGGCCACCGCCCTGGTCCTCCCGCAGCTGAAGGGCAAGCTGGACGGCATCGCCATGCGCGTCCCGGTCCCGACCGGCTCGGTCACCGACCTCGTCCTGGAGCTCGACCGCGAGACCACCAAGGAAGAGATCAACGCCGCCTTCCAGAAGGCCGCCGAGGGCCAGCTCAAGGGCATCCTCGAATACACCGAGGACCCGATCGTCTCCTCCGACATCGTCAACTGGCCGGCCTCCTGCACCTTCGACTCGCAGCTGACGATGGTCCAGGGCAAGCAGGTCAAGGTCGTCGGCTGGTACGACAACGAGTGGGGCTACTCCAACCGCCTGGTGGACCTGACCGTCTTCGTCGGCGGCCAGCTCTGATCTCTCTGCCCGCTGGTCGTACGATCACAGGCATCGGGATGTAGGGGACGGGGCTCGTGCGACGCGATGAAGCGTCGGACGAGCCCCGTCTCATGACTGACCCCCTACGGAAGTCACCGGAGTCACCGCATGAAGACGATCGACGAACTCGTCCAGGACGGCGTCGAGGGCAAGCGGATCTTCGTCCGCGCCGACCTCAACGTGCCGCTCGACGGCACCACCATCACGGACGACGGCCGCATCCGCGCCGTCGCCCCGACCATCGCCAAGCTCGCCGCCGCGGGCGCCAAGGTGATCGTCGCCTCCCACCTGGGCCGCCCGAAGGGCGCCCCGGACCCCCAGTTCTCCCTCGCCCCGGCCGCCGTGCGGCTCGGCGAGATCCTGGGCAAGAAGGTCTCTTTCGCCACCGACACGGTCGGGGACAGCGCGAAGGCCACCGTCGCCGCACTGGCGAACGGCGAGGTCACGCTGCTGGAGAACCTCCGTTTCAACGCGGGCGAGACCAGCAAGGACGACGCGGAGCGCGGCGCTTTCGCCGACGCCCTCGCCGCCCTGGCCGACCTCTACGTCGGTGACGGCTTCGGCGCCGTGCACCGCAAGCACGCCTCGGTCTTCGACCTCCCGGCGCGCCTGCCGCACGCCGCCGGCGACCTGATCGCCACCGAGGTCGGCGTCCTGAAGAAGCTCACCGAGGACGTCGCGCGCCCCTACGTGGTGGTGCTCGGCGGCGCCAAGGTCTCCGACAAGCTGGGCGTCATCGACAACCTGCTCAAGAAGGCCGACCGCATCCTCATCGGCGGCGGCATGTCGTACACCTTCCTGGCCGCCAAGGGCCACGAGGTCGGCATCTCGCTGCTGCAGGAGGACCAGAAGGGGAAGTGCCTGGAGTACCTGGCCGAGGCGGAGAAGCGGGGCGTCGAATTCGTCCTGCCCGTCGACGTCCTGGTCTCGGCCGACTTCCCGGACCTCAAGACCAAGGCCCCGGCCAACCCCGAGACCGTCTCCTCGGACGCCATCCCGGCGGACAAGGAGGGCCTCGACATCGGCCCGAAGACCCGTGAGCTCTACGCCGCGAAGCTCGCCGACGCGGGCACGGTCTTCTGGAACGGCCCCATGGGTGTCTTCGAGCACCCGGACTACGCGAACGGCACCAAGGCCGTCGCGCAGGCCCTGCTGGACTCGCCGGGCTTCACCGTCGTCGGCGGGGGCGACTCGGCCGCGGCCGTGCGCACCCTCGGCTTCGACGAGAACGCTTTCGGCCACATCTCGACCGGCGGCGGCGCCAGCCTCGAATACCTCGAGGGCAAGACGCTCCCCGGCCTCGCCGCACTGGAGGACTGAACCACTGTGAGTGCACGTACCCCGCTGATGGCGGGCAACTGGAAGATGAACCTCAACCACCTTGAGGCCATCGCCCACGTCCAGAAGCTCGCCTTCGCGCTCGCCGACAAGGACTACGAGGGCACCGAGGTCGCCGTCCTGCCGCCCTTCACCGACCTCCGCTCGGTACAGACGCTGGTCGACGGCGACAAGCTGAAGATCAAGTACGGTGCCCAGGACGTCTCGGCGTTCGACTCCGGCGCGTACACCGGCGAGATCTCCGGCGCCATGCTCGCCAAGCTGAAGTGCACCTACGTGGCGATCGGCCACTCCGAGCGCCGCCAGTACCACGGCGAGACCGACGAGGTCTGCAACGCCAAGGTCAAGGCCGCCTACCGGCACGGGCTGACCCCGATCCTGTGCGTCGGCGAGGGCCTGGAGATCCGCAAGGCCGGCGGCCAGGTCGCGCACACCCTCGCGCAGGTCGACGGCGCCCTCAAGGACATTCCGGCCGAGCAGGCCGAGAGCATCGTCATCGCCTACGAGCCCGTGTGGGCCATCGGCACCGGCGAGGTCGCCACGCCCGAGGACGCCCAGGAGGTCTGCGGCGCCATCCGCGGCCGCCTCGCCGAGCTGTACGGCCGCGAGGTCGCCGACAAGATCCGCATCCAGTACGGCGGCTCCGTCAAGTCCGGCAACATCGCCGCGATCATGGCGCAGCCCGACGTCGACGGTGCGCTGATCGGCGGCGCCGCGCTGGACGTGGACGACTTCGTCAAGATCGTGCGCTTCCGCGACCAGTAGCGGAGCTATGAGGAGGACTCCTCCTCGTCGTACCCTGTCGGGGCCGGGACCGGCACTTTCCGTGCCGCCCGGCCCCTCACCGTTCACCGTCCGAGAGAGTTGGTCCAGCCGTGGTCATGGGGTTCTCGATCGCCCTCATCATCTTCAGCGTGCTGATGATGATGCTGGTGCTCATGCACAAGGGGAAGGGCGGCGGCCTGTCCGACATGTTCGGCGGTGGCATGCAGTCCTCCGTCGGCGGCTCCTCCGTCGCCGAGCGCAACCTCGACCGCATCACCGTGGTCGTCGGTCTGCTCTGGTTCGCGTGCATCGTCGCACTCGGCCTGCTGATGAAGCTCGATAGCTGACGTACCGTCGTGAACGCGGCCTATCATTGAGGTCGCGTCCTCGCGGCCGGGCTGTAACTCCTGCCACTGGACGCGCGTTGGGCCTTACGTAGACTGGGGCGCCCGCAGCGGAGCCGTCGGTTCAGGCGGTCCGCATGCACCATTACGCAGGGAGTTACGACCGTGGCAAGTGGCAACGCGATCCGGGGAAGCCGGGTCGGAGCGGGGCCGATGGGTGAGGCCGAGCGGGGCGAGTCCGCGCCGCGCCTCCGCATCTCCTTCTGGTGCTCTAACGGGCACGAGACGCAGCCGAGCTTCGCCAGCGACGCACAGGTGCCGGACACCTGGGACTGCCCGCGCTGCGGCTTCCCGGCCGGCCAGGACCGGGACAATCCGCCGGACCCGCCGCGCACCGAGCCGTACAAAACCCATCTCGCCTACGTCCGCGAGCGGCGCAGCGACGCCGACGGCGAGGCCATCCTCGCCGAGGCGCTGGCGAAGCTCCGCGGAGAGATCTGAACGACCGGACGGCACCCCTCGTGGGTGCCGTTTCGTGTTGCGCTCGAACCGACCGCAGATCAATTAGGTTGGAGGGCGGCGGGGCAGTTACGACAACGAATGGGCTGATGTCCGAGATGAACGCAGTGGACCGCAGCAGGCTGGACCGGACCCCGGAGTGGAACGCTCTGGCCAAGCACCGGGACGAACTGGGGGAGGTGCACCTGCGCGAGCTCTTCGCGGACGACCCGCGGCGAGCGGAGAAGTACGCCCTCACCGTCGGCGACCTCCACCTGGACTATTCGAAGCACCTCGTCACCGACGAGACCCTGCGCCTGCTGCGCGAGCTCGCCGCGGCCACCGGCGTCGCGGAGCTGCGCGACGCCATGTTCCGCGGCGAGAAGATCAACACCACCGAGGGCCGCGCCGTGCTGCACACCGCGCTGCGCGCCCCGGAGTCCGCGGTCGTCAAGGTCGACGGCGAGAACGTCGTCCCGGCCGTCCACGCCGTGCTGCGCAAGATGCAGGTCTTCTGCGACCGGGTCCTCTCCGGCGACTGGAAGGGCCACACGGGCCGGCGCATCAAGAACGTCGTCAACATCGGCATCGGCGGATCCGACCTCGGTCCGGCCATGGCCTACGAGGCGCTGCGCGCCTACACCGCCCGCGACCTGACGTTCCGTTTCGTCTCCAACGTGGACGGCGCCGACCTGCACGAGGCCCTGCGCGACCTCGACGCCGCCGAGACGCTCTTCATCGTCGCCTCCAAGACCTTCACGACGATCGAGACCATCACCAACGCCACCTCCGCGCGCAACTGGCTGCTGACCGAGCTGCGGGCCGGCGAGGAGGCCGTCGCCAAGCACTTCGTGGCCCTGTCGACGAACGAGGAGAAGGTCTCCGAGTTCGGCATCGACACCGCCAACATGTTCGAGTTCTGGGACTGGGTCGGCGGCCGCTACTCCTACGACTCGGCCATCGGGCTCTCCCTGATGCTCGCCATCGGCCCGGACCGCTTCCGCGAGATGCTCGCCGGCTTCCACCTCGTCGACGAGCACTTCCGCACGGCGCCCTTCGAGGAGAACGCACCGCTGCTGCTCGGCCTGCTGGGCGTCTGGTACGGCAACTTCCACGGCGCGCAGTCGCACGCGGTCCTCCCGTACAGCCACTACCTGTCGAAGTTCGCGGCGTACCTGCAGCAGCTGGACATGGAGTCCAACGGCAAGTCCGTCGACCGCGACGGACAGCCCGTCAACTGGGAGACCGGGCCCGTCGTCTGGGGCACCCCCGGCACGAACGGCCAGCACGCGTACTACCAGCTGATCCACCAGGGCACGAAGCTGATCCCGGCCGACCTGCTGGGCTTCGCGCGGCCCGTGGACGACCTCCTGCCCGGGCTGGTGGCCCAGCACGACCTGCTCATGGCGAACCTGTTCGCCCAGGGCCAGGCGCTGGCCTTCGGCAAGACGCCGGAGGAGGTCGCGGCGGAGGGCGTCCCCGCCGAGCTCGTCCCCCACAAGACGTTCCGCGGGAACCACCCGACGACGACGATCCTCGCGAGCGAGCTGACGCCGTCGGTGCTGGGGCAGCTCATCGCCCTGTACGAGCACAAGGTGTTCGTCCAGGGGGCGATCTGGAACATCGACTCCTTCGACCAGTGGGGTGTCGAGCTGGGGAAGGTGCTCGCCAAGCGGGTGGAGCCGGCGCTTACCGCTTCCGCGGAGGTCGCGGGGTTGGACGCGTCCACGGCGGCGCTGGTGGCACGCTACCGGGAGCTGCGGGGCCGCCGCTGAGCCTCGCGGCTGAGGCGGGTCCGGCACCGCCGGGCACGTCGGCTCGTGGCTGAGCGCCGTCGCGGCGGGAGAAAAGCCCCGGTCCCACCCTTTTCCCGAAACTCGTAACGGGGGGTTCTGCGGGAGAGGTGAAGATGCCCCGCCCGGAGTAGTCCAGGCGGGGCACGGGGCGCAGCGTCTCAGGTAGCGCTGCGGCGGTGTACTAGGTCTTCCACGAGACGGAGACACCTGTCGTGGATGGCTGGGTGGGGCTGCGCTTGCACCTCGCGGAGGGTGAGATATCCGCCGGTGGTTCGAACATCACTGCGGGGACGGATGCGGGAGATGCAGAGAGCGCGCCCGTCGATGAACGCGTGCCAGCTATAGCGGCTCGTGTCCGTGTTGCACCACACACGCTCGTCGGCCGCCGCGATGACAGCAGCGCTGCGCTTACGGATCACCTCGTCCGGGTGCGGGCCGGGCGTGAGCGTCGGCGCGCACGAGGGACAGACGTAGAGGGTCACGCCGGGACCGCTTCCCGTCACGAGATGGCGGACGACCACGGGTGCGCTGGTGCGGGTGCCGCACTTGCAGCACTCGGCGTTCAGGGCGGCAGAGATGGGCGGGAAGGCGTCAGTGATGCTCACGCGGCACCCCCGGCCATCCACGCCGACGCGGGGAACGGCGCGCCCGGATACGTGTACGGGTGGTCAATGCCGTCGAGCGCGAGGCTCAGCGCCGTGCGCCGGTCTTGCACCGCCCGCAGTCGCAGCGTCTCTTCTGCTAGGACGTACGGGCGGGCTAAGGCGACGTCTTCGCCGCGGAGCGGGGTGTGTCGCTCGCTAACGTGGTCCGGGGTGGGGGTCGTCCAGGGACGGGACCACGGATTGACGGGGGCGAGGGCCAGCGCGGTTGCGCTGTGGCGCCCTCGGGCCGGCAGCACCTGCCGGAGGGCCCAGAGGACTAAGCGGGCGATAGCATCGCGCATGAGTCGTTCAGCTCCTCGAAAGCTGTTCGGCTAAGCCCCGATGGACCGGGCCTAATCGGTCTGTCGGGGCGTTTCTGTGTGCGGGAATCGACGGTAGAACCAGGACGCCCAACATGTCTACCTGTCTAACTCGTCTACACGTCTAAGTCGCTCGCGGTGGGCCAGTTGTCTACGCTCTCCCCATGCCTGAGAGTCCGACCGACCCCGGCGCTCCGCGCGCCCCGTATATGCGGGTGCTCGCCGCGCTCTTGGCGGATATCGAGTCGGGCAAGTACGGCCCTGGTGACCCCATCCCGTCCGAAGCGGAACTGTGCAAGACCCACGGCGTGGCTCGGGAGACCGCCCGCCGGGCAGTACGAGTGCTCCGGGAGCGCGGGATCGTCGAGACCGAATGGGGCAAGGGCAGCCGCATCAAGGACGCCGGGCAGCATGAGGCCACGCCAGGTGACGCCGGGAGCGAGTAGCAGCCCCCGGCGTGGTGGCCTGAGACCAGTAGAGCCCCCGCCGTGAAGCAGGGGCTCTACCCGGTCATCTGTACCCCGGCAATCTCATGCGGTTGCGGCTGAGCTTGTGGCAGTGCGCAACTCCGCCAGATGGCTCTGGTACATCGGCCCCGCGGCGTGTGCGGCATGGGCCGGCGTCGGGGCGGACTGCTCGATGATGTGGTGGGCCGCCGCCTTTACGACTGCCGCCCAGGCCAGCACGTGCTGTTGAGCGCTGCGCCCGCATTCCTGCGGTTCGCCGGGAAGGCACACGGGAAGAGACGGACCGATCTTGTTCGCGGCGTGTCGCAGGTACCGGGCAATGTGCGCCCATTCTTCGTCGGTCCGCTGGACGGCCGCGGGGTGGTGGGTGTCCACCGGCCATCCGCCGAAGTCGTCTCCGTGGGTATCCATGGGCAGCGCTCCTGTGCATCAGCGGTCTACGCGGACGAGGCGATCGTAGCGGCGGCCGGTTCGCTGCCGGCCTCCCTCGGGTCGCAATGCCCCACGGAGGGGACGCAGGGCTGACACGGGCCGCACATCGGAAGGAACTGCGGCGGATTGCAGCTTTCGGCGGGCTTCAGGCCGTGGGCCGCGGAGATCTCGGCGCGCGCTTTCAGCGTGCGGGGGCTGTTCCAGATCTCGGCGATCGGGGCCTCGCGTACGTTGCCGAGTGTCAGAAAGCGTCCGAGTACGCACGGCCAGACGTCGCCCTCGGGGCCGACAGCGCATTGCCCCAGCGCGCAATGCCCGCAGAGGTCGGCGACGGTGGGTGCTGCTCCGTCGCTGCCACGACCGAAAGCCCGTACACGATCACCGCCGACGTGCCAGGCGCCGAGAGCCGAGAGATCCTTGGCCGCTTCCTGAACGCGTTGCTGCGCTTGCACGGAAACGACTCCTCCGCGCACCGGGATGCCGAGGGCTTCGGCCCTCTGGATGTTCGCCCGTGTCCTCTTGTGGGAGCCGCGCAGATGCGTGATGTTGTCGTGTTCCGTCGGATCGTCGGAGTAGTACGATGTGGCCAGCTTGACGTTGCAGTCCTTGAACGTTGCCCACATGCCATCGCGCATGTAGGTGAGGTTCGAGAACACCTCGATGGAGAGACCCGCCGCGTGGGCGTGGCGCACGAGGTCCGGCAGCGGCGGGTAGAGGGTCGGCTCGCCGCCGATGAACTGCACGTCCACCACACCCATGCCAGCAAGCTGGTCGATGACGTTGACCCAATCGCCGACGGTCATCGACCCGTGAGTTCCCTTGGGCGACGAGTCGGCGTAGCAGTGATCGCACATCTCGTTGCAACGTCCGGTGACTTCCAGATACGCGAACTTGAGTAACCTGGATTCGCCCATAGTTACTCCTCCTTCTGTATGGGTGGATCGGTGGGTGAACGACGGGGCGGGGAAGTTGCCGCTTCCCCGCCGCGCGATATGAGCGTTGCAAGAACCGGGGGCAGAGCGGACCGCTCAGCCCATCCACGCCCGCCAAGGGCGCTTGACGATCTCCGTGTAGGAGTTGTGGGCCGGGTTGGTCCTCACGTGCTCCAAGACCCACGTGGTGCCGTCTTCCGGGTCGGTGCTCCGCGCGGAGCCCTCACCGCACACGTCGCACTCTCGGGCGTAGGTGTGGGGCTTAGCGTCCGGTTCGTCGTCACGCTGGACGGTCCAGTCCACCCGGCGGATCACGGCGCGTGTGCTCATTCGGGCTTGTCCCTTCGGCGGCTGCCTGTTCGTAGGACCGGTGTACCGGGGCCCCCACGAGCCGCGCGGCGACCGTCAAGGCGTCATTGCGGCGTCATTCATCGGTCAAAACCCGTGCCTGACTGTCGCCCGACGCCCTACTGTCGAAGACGTGGCCGAACCCAACACGATCCTTCGTGCCGTCAGGACCAGCCTGCGCATGTCGCAGGACGATCTGGCTCTCGCCATACGTCAAGCAGGAAAGGAAGCCGGAGAACCGAACGACTGCGCTAAACGCAACGTGCAGCGCTGGGAGTCGGGGAAGGTCCTCAGCCCGAGGCCTGTCTACGTCCGCGCGCTGGAGCGCGTCACAGGTATGCCGATCGAGGCATTGGGGTTCGCAATACCGGTTCCTAACGCGCACAAGACCGACGCGCCGACGTCTGATGACTCCGCAGGAGGCCCGCTGAAGGCGGCGGAGCGGCGAGTCACCACAGCCCCAGGAGGTGCTGCACCCATGGCCAAGCACAACGATCACGGCACCCTGTCGGGCATCTGGTTGTCCCGATACGAGTACCACTCGTCGGGAAGGGGGGCTGACTTCACCGGCGAGCACTACGTGGTGGTACTCCAGCACGGGAACAAGCTGACAGCCCGCTCGCTACCCGAGGGCTCGTCTAACCCTCATTCGCCGCTGTCTCTCGACCTGACCATCGATGGGAACGTGGTCACGGGAACGTGGCGCGAGGAAACGGCACAGGACGGCTACTATGCGGGCGCCGTCTACCATGGAGCCGTACAACTCCTGGTCGAACCGACGGGGCGGAAGATGTCCGGCAAGTGGGTCGGATTCGGGAAGGACTTCGACGTGAACACCGGCCCGTGGGAGCTCACTTTCAAGGACGCATCTACGTCAAAGGCCACGATGGCTGAGTACAACCGATCGCCGAGCGCATAGCGTCGCGGACGCTTCACCGTTCACACGCAAAAAGCCCCGCACTCGCTTCCGTTCTGGAAGGAAGCAAGCGCGGGGCTTCGTGGGTATTGGCTATCTCATACGGCCACCGAAACGCTCTGATGAGCCATGCGAGTTTTTTGCCTCCCTGCCGCTCAGCGCCGGAGGGGGCGGGGGGTACCCCCCTGGTCAGAACGGAGGACGCTCGACCGACTCCCGGCGCGAACGAGCCTCAGCAGCCCAGCCACCCGGTTGCCGGCGAGCCGTCTCCTGGTTGTGGCAGCCGACGCACAGCGGACGAAGGTGCGTCGCTGCATCAGGATCCGCTTCGCCATGCGCGATCAACTCCCGTCGGCTCAGAGGGAAGTGATCCGCAACGTTCGCCGCTCGGCCGCACAGCACGCACCACGGATGGGCGTACAGGAAGGCCCGCCGGCGACGCTGCCAACGCGTGTCATACACAGCACCACCACGCGACACACGATCCCGCTCCGCCTCCCGCTGGTGCCGCTCACAGCGCCCACCAGCCCGGGTCAGCTCAGGGCACCCGGAGGTACTGCAAGGGGAGCGGGGTCTACGCGGCATAGGGGGTACCTCCGGACAGCAGGGCGAAGAATCGATTCGACAACACCCACACGCATGGCACGGTGCATGCGTCCGCATAGCCGCGGACAAGCTCTGCGGTAAGCAGACCTCGAAAAGCTCTGAAATGAGAGAGGTATCCGTGCTGCGCCGCGCTCTCGCATGTGCCGTCTCCGCCATCCTCGGAACCGCCGCACTCATTGGCCCTATGGCCTCCCCAGCAAACGCGCTATTCGACAATGTAACCGCCCCCGTCGGAAAAGTAGCAGAGCCGGTAGGGGAACTGGGCTCGGACCTCGATAAAATCGCCACCGAGACCCCGGTAATTTACAATCTCCTTGTCGTTGCTGGCATCGTCCAACCGTAAACAGCGGCGGGTGATCTCGAAACCGTCGCAGCTCACCGCTTGGTGCTCGTCGCCCTGGACCTCACCAACGAGTTGAAAGCCTCCGAAGATGGCGGGCCTTCATCAAGCGCGTCATGCCGATGAGGTTGCAGTTTCGCCGTCCCATCACTCGAACTTGAGCACACAGCGCGTCAGGCGTGGGATCGGCCTGAGCCGGTAAGTCCCACGCCCGCGTACTGCTAGGTGGTTGGACGGGCTGGCGGTATCACTGGAGGGGCGACGAGGCTGCCGTCTGGAAGCCGTGGGGTGACGTCTACACCCACCACCCGACCAGGATTGGCGGGGTCCCCCATCTGTTGTAGCCCCCGTGGCATGGGCGCCCCGCCGTTCACCACGGGAAGCCCAGTCGGGGAGTCAGCCCATACGGGCCGCCCCATGGCATCACGGGGGAAGTGCGGGTAGTCCCCGTTCGGGCCGGGGTCTAGGGCATCCACAGCCATGGTCAATCACTCCCCGAAACGTAGGATTCCCGCTTGTCGTCCAGCTCCTGAGCGAAATCGGCAGCGAGCTCGGCAGCCTTCCTGTCCATATGCGAAACGAGATCATCCAACATAAAGGGGTCATGCCATCGCTGTTCCGGAACAGTGACAACCTCACCCAAGGCGGCCTGTGCCCGCTGCGCCTCGGTAACCACGTGTCCACGCTTGTGCCGAGCAGCACGGAATTCAACGTAAGCAGCAAACCAGGGCTCAGCAGAAAGAGCCTCGTAGAAGCGTTCCCGGGCAGCGTCACCTGAGTTGCCGACAGCATCGGCGCGGTCCCGCCACGTTTCGACAACTTCGCGGTTGTACTCCGCTGTACGCGCCGCGCGCCGTGCCGCCTCTGCGTCTTCGGCTGCCTGCAACTGGGCCTCTGCCTCGGCTAGAGGCCCTGACAACCTTTCTGCCTGCGCCCGCAGCTTCGCAACCTTTTCGGCAGCCTTCTCTATATCGGTACCCATAATCACTTGCCACCCTTGTTTACATCACGGCCGAACTTTGCGGCGACCTTCTTATCGTTCTCGTAGAATCCGAGACTCATGTGGACTGCGGGTCCCATGCGGTCGTACATCGCCGGGTCGGAGTCCCGCAAAGCTGCAAGTCGCTCCATGGATTCATCCCGCTCCCACGCTTCAGCGCGGAGTCGGTTCTTGTCGCGCCTGCCATCCAGGAAGGTTGCTCGGTTCAGGCGGTCGTTCACGGCTACTTACTCCTTTGGTTACCGGGGTTGTGTATGGGAAATCCCCCTGTGGCTAGGCAGGGCGATCGCCTGTTGCATGTTGCGCTGCTACCGGTTTGGCTGTGCTCTTACTGACACGTGGTGGGCGAAGCTATCGCGCGTGACGAGTCCATCCGGGGCCTCGTCCTTCCCGTGGCAGCGTCGATGGCATCTCCCCGGGATGTACGGGAGGGCAGAGGTTCCCTGCGGTGTAACCGGGCAGGCGCTCCCTCTCTCCTCCCTACTAGTGGAGGGCGAAGGTTTCCTACGGGGTTTGCTCCGTGGTGTAGTGCCGCTTAAGGCACCAATCTCTCTTCTTCTTAGGTTTTTTATGTGTTTCTAAAAAAGTGGTGTAAACCGTCACTCCAACACCGTTCGATCCGCTGTGGAAGCCCGCCGGCGGCCCTGTAGACCGCCGGGAAGCCAACGCGGGCCGCGCAGCCTACGCGGCCGAAGCAACGGCGGGCGGTGCGAGACGAACCCGGGACGTCGGCGCAGGTGCGGTCTTGGGTCGGTTCTCCGCGGCAACGTCATCCGCAGCTCTGACGTTCTCCTCGATTGCCGGGTCCAGATCCCCCGTTATCTCGAAGGAAACCCGTCGGACGTCGAGCGTCCGCCACCCGCCTCGTGTACCGCGCTTGACGTCCAGGCGGGCGCCGGCATCTATGAGCATGGCGCGCTTGCCGGCGGTGTCAGCCTCGCTCCAGTCGTGGGCGTAGGTGCGTCCCGTAGGTGTGACTACTCGGCGGGGCTCGGTCTTCTGTCGCGATTCGAGCTCGGCAAGTCGCTCATCCAGAGCATCGGCACGGCGCTGCCACTCGGCCTTTGCCGCTTTGGAGCGCTGCCGCCCCTTCTGCTCCTGGTGCTCCCTGTACTCCTCGGCGGTAGCGTCGATCTCGGGCTGCGGGTCATACCCCGGTATCTCTGTAACACGCGTCATCTGGATCTGTCCGGCGAGGCGGAGGAACTCATCGTTGACGAAATCGTCCACCCACTTTGCACGAATAGTGACGGGAGTGGGACAGGACGTGCCTTCCTTGTAGGACCCGCACTCGTAGTAGTCGCGGCTCTTTTTGTAGTACATGCGGCCGCCGCATCCACTGCAGTGGATGATCCGGAGGAGCAGCGCTGAAGAATCTTTGCGCTGTGTGGTGCGCCGGGGCTTGCCGGGCTTGGGGGCGAGGAGTGCGCCGATCTGGTCGAACTCGGCGCGCGTGAGGATGGGGGTTTCTGCGGCGAGGATGGGGTTGCCCTGGTCGTCGCGGACGGGCATGCCGGCGTGCATCTTCCAGCCCAGCAGGGATTCACGCTTGAGCATCTTGACGATGGTGTTTGACCGCCACTGTGCCGGTCCGTTGTGCTTCTTTCCGCGCTTACTCACGGGCATCTCGGCAGGCTTAGCGTCGTCGCCGTGCTTGAGGCGGTACTTAAGTACTGTCCAGTGCGTATTGGGAGTTAGCACGTGGTCATCGTTGAGGATCTGCGCAATGGTGTGGGGGGCCTTGCCGTCCACGAGCAGGGCAACGATTCGCTCGATGACCTTGACGGCCTCCGGGTCGGGCACGAGCGTCCAGCCGGCCCCGCCATGCTCCTGAGGCATGCGGGCGGGCATGTAGCCGTACGGGGGCTGCCCGCCGCCCCTCCAGCGCAGTGGCATCCGGCGCATGGCGGCCTGCGCTCCGGTGACCCGCTCCTTGATGCTTTGGGCTTCTACCTGCGCCGCAAAGGCCAGCATGAGCATTTGCAGCTCGGCCATGGGGTCCATCGGGTTGCGGAAGTCAAAGACGAGACGGCCTCCGCCGATGCCTTCCGCAAAGACGATCATCTTGCGGTGCTCGCGCGCCCACTTCGCGAGCTCGTGCATGTCGCTCATGGACCGGATGGCCCGGTCAAACCTCCAGAAGACCAGGGCGTCGTAGTCGTTCGGGCGATCGAGCCACTTCCCGAGTTCCGGGCGGTCGAGCGGCCCGATCTTCGACGCGCTGACGTCCAGGTCGACGGCTTCGCGGAGTGCGTCACCCTCACCGAAGCCGATGCCGAGAGCTGCTGCCGCTATGTCGTCGGCTTCGCGCTGCCGCTCGGGGGATGTGGTTTCGTCGGTCAGTACCGACAGGCGGACGCACCGGACCCCGCGCAGGGTCTCGGTGGACAGGGTCCCCGCGGGGGGGGGGGGAACTGGTGATCTCCATGCCCTCTGTGGAGGGCGAGGGTGTCCGGGGCCGCCTGACCAGCGACGATGCCACCATCGGTTGATCACTCCAGAATCACTACTCTGGAGTTTCGGGATTCACCGTTTCCTGGGGACAAGCCCCCAGCCCCCGCAGGGATTACGGGGCAAGCCCCCGGCCCCTGCAGGGGTTTCGGGGCAAGCCCCCAGCCCCCCGCAGGGGGAAACGGTGAAAGGGTGGGACCGGGGCATCCCCTTCCGCCGCGACGGCGCGCAGCCACCGGCTACCGGCCCGGCGGTGCCGGACCGGTCGCCACCCATGGCAAATGGCCCGCCCCCACGAGGGAGCGGGCCATCCGCATACGGAGCAGGCCCCGTCAGGGTGAAGCCGGCGGGTACAGACCCCGCGGCAGCCGCGCCGCCGCGGCCGCGTCCAGCAGCCACAGCGTACGGCTGCGCCCGTACGCGCCCGCCGCCGGCGCCTGAACCTCCCCCGCACCGCTCAGCGCGAGCGCAACCGCGTTCGCCTTGTCCTCGCCCGCCGCGAGGAGCCAGACCTCCCGCGCCGCGCGGATCGCCGGCAGGGTCAGGGAGACCCGGGTCGGCGGCGGCTTGGGCGCGCCGTGGACGCCCACGACCGTGCGCTCGGTCTCCCGTACGCCCGGCATCTCGGGGAAGAGCGACGCGACGTGCGTGTCCGGGCCGACGCCGAGCAGGAGCACGTCGAAGGACGGGACGGGCCCGTGGTCCTCCGGGCGCGCCGCCGCGGCGAGTTCGGCCGCGTACGCCTCGGCCGCCGCGTCCGCGTCGTCGTGGCTGCCGTCCGCCGCGGGCATGTAGTGCACCCGCGCCGGGTCGAGGCCGACGGCGTCGAGCAGGGCCTCGCGGGCCTGCGTGGCGTTGCGCTCCGGGTCGCCCTCGGGCAGGAAGCGCTCGTCGCCCCACCACAGGTCGAGCCGGGACCAGTCGACCGCGTCCCGGGCGGGCGCGGCGGCGAGGGCCGCGAGGAGCCCGTTGCCGTTGCGCCCGCCGGTGAGGACGACGGAGGCCGAGCCGCGGGCGGCCTGGGCGTCCACGATCTTCGTGATGAGCCGGGCCGCGGCGGCCCGGGCCATCAGTTCCTTGTCCCGGTGGACGACGATCTCCGGAGTGCTCACTTGCCCGCCGCCTTCTTCCCGCCGGACTTCTTGGCGGGGGCCGGAGCGGGCTTCTCCTCGGCAGCCGGTGCCTCAGCAGCCGGTGCCTCGGCGGCCTCGGCGACCGGCGCAGCGGGAGCAGCCGGAGCGGCCGGCGTCTTCGCGGCCGGCCCCTCGTTCAGCCGGTCCACGCCGTACTTGAGCGCCGACTCGTAGATGTCGTCCGGGTCGAGCCGCCGCAGCTCCTCCGCGAGGAGTTCCGCCGTCTCGCGCCGCTGGAGCGCGACGGCACGGTCGGGCTGGCCGGGCATGGAGAGCGTGGCCAGGGAGCCGTCCGGGCGGTCCAGGACGACGGGGCCGGTCTCGGTCTCCAGGCGGACGGCCGTGAGGCCGGGGCCCTCGGAGACGGTGCGGCGCACCGGGACGCCGAGGCGGTCGGCGAGCCACAGGGCGAGGAGCTCGGCGCTGGGGTTGTAGCCCTCGCCCTCGACCTCCGCGGAGACGACCTCGGTGTGCTGCTGGTCCAGGGCGGCCGCGAGCATCGAGCGCCACGGCGTGATGCGGGCCCAGGCGAGGTCGGTGTCGCCGGGCGTGTAGTGCGCCGAGCGGGCCGAGAGCTCCTTGACCGGGTCCTCGGCGGCGTACGCGTCGGTGACGCGGCGCTGGCCGAGGGCGCCCAGCGGGTCCTCGTGGGGGTTGACCGGGGCGCCGACCGGCCACCAGACGACGACGGGGGCGTCGGGCAGCAGCAGCGGCAGGACGACCGACTGGGCGTGGTCGATCACGTCGCCGTAGAGCCGCAGGACGACCGTCTCGCCGGTGCCGGCGGAGGTGCCGACGCGGACCTCGGCGTCGAGGCGGGCCTTGGCGCGGTCGCGCGGGGACCGGCTGACGCGCTTGATGACGACGAGCTTGCGCGAGGGGTGCTCGCGGGACGCCTCGTTGGCGGCCTTGAGCGCGTCGTAGGCGTGCTCCTCGTCGGTGACGATGACGAGGGTGAGCACCATGCCGACGGCCGGGGTGCCGATCGCGCGGCGGCCCTGGACCAGGGCGTTGTTGATCTTGCTGGACGTGGTGTCCGTGAGGTCCATCTTCATGGCCGGCGCCAGCTCCGTCCGTCTCGTGCGAGCATCTCGTCCGCTTCGATGGGGCCCCAGGTGCCGGCGGGGTAGGACGCGGGCTTGCCGTTCTTGTCCCAGTACTCCTCGATGGGGTCGAGGATCTGCCAGGACAGCTCGACCTCCTTCAGGCGCGGGAAGAGGTTGGCGTCGCCCAGCAGCACGTCGAGGATGAGCCGCTCGTAGGCCTCGGGGCTGGACTCGGTGAAGGACTCGCCGTAGGCGAAGTCCATCGAGACGTCCCGGACCTCCATCTGGGTGCCGGGCACCTTGGAGCCGAACCGCATGGTGACGCCCTCGTCCGGCTGCACCCGGATGACCAGGGCGTTCTGCCCGAGCTCCTCGGTGGCGGTGTGGTCGAAGGGCGAGTGCGGGGCGCGCTGGAAGACGACCGCGATCTCGGTGACGCGGCGGCCCAGGCGCTTGCCGGTGCGCAGGTAGAAGGGGACGCCCGCCCAGCGGCGGTTGTCGATCTCCAGCTTGATCGCGGCGTAGGTGTCGGTCTTGGAGTTCGGGTCGATGCCCTCTTCCTCCAGGTAGCCGATGACCTCCTCGCCGCCCTGCCAGCCGTGCGCGTACTGGCCGCGGACGGTCTCCTTGCCGAGGTCCTTGGGCAGCCGGACGGCGCCCAGCACCTTGGTCTTCTCGGCGACCAGCGCGTCCGCGTCGAAGGAGGCGGGCTCCTCCATGGCGGTCAGCGCGAGCAGCTGCAGCAGGTGGTTCTGGATGACGTCGCGGGCGGCGCCGATGCCGTCGTAGTAGCCGGCGCGGCCGCCGATGCCGATGTCCTCGGCCATGGTGATCTGCACGTGGTCGACGTAGGACCGGTTCCAGATCGGCTCGAAGAGGGTGTTGGCGAACCGGAGGGCCAGGATGTTCTGGACCGTCTCCTTGCCGAGGTAGTGGTCGATGCGGAAGACCGCCTCGGCCGGGAAGACCTCGTGGACGATCCGGTTGAGCTCCTGGGCGCTCTTCAGGTCGTGACCGAAGGGCTTCTCGATGACGGCGCGCCGCCAGGAGCCCTCCTTCTGCTCGGCCAGGCCGTGCTTCTTGAGCTGCTGGACGACCGTGGGGAAGAACTTCGGCGGCACCGAGAGGTAGAAGGCGAAGTTGCCGCCCGTGCCCTGGGCCTCGTCGAGCTCCTGGACGGTGCTCTTGAGCTTCTCGAAGGCCTCGTCGTCGTCGAAGTCGCCCTGCACGAAGCGGCAGCCCTGCACCAGCTGCTGCCAGACCTCCTCGCGGAAGGGCGTGCGCGCGTGCTCCTTGACGGCGTCGTGGACGATCTGGGCGAAGTCCTCGTCCTCCCAGTCACGGCGCGCGAAGCCGATGAGCGAGAAGCCCGGCGGCAGCAGCCCGCGGTTGGCGAGGTCATAGACCGCCGGCATCAGCTTTTTCCTGGACAAATCGCCCGTGACGCCAAAGATGACCAGGCCCGACGGCCCCGCGATGCGCGGGAGCCGCCGGTCCAGAGCGTCACGCAGCGGATTGCTGCTTGTGCTCAATTCACGCCTCCGGGGCGAGGCGCTTGAGCTCCGCCTCGGTGGACTTCAGCAGGTCGTTCCAGGACTGCTCGAACTTGTCGACGCCCTCGTCCTCCAGCAGCTGCACGACCTCGTCGTACGAGATGCCCACCTTCGCGATCGCGTCGAGCTCGGCCTTGGCCTGCTCGTACGTGCCGCGCACGGTGTCACCGGTGATCTGCCCGTGGTCGGCCGTGGCCTGAAGGGTGGCCTCCGGCATGGTGTTGACCGTGTTCGGGGCGACCAGGTCGTCCACGTACAGCGTGTCCTTGTAGGCCGGGTCCTTGACGCCGGTCGAGGCCCACAGCGCACGCTGCTTGTTGGCACCGGCCTTCTCCAGGGCGGCCCAGCGGTCCGAGGAGAAGACCTCCTCGTAGGCCTGGTAGGCCAGGCGGGCGTTGGCGAGGGCGGCCTTGCCGCGCAGCGCCTCGGCCTCGTCGGTGCCCAGGGCGTCCAGGCGCTTGTCGATCTCGGTGTCCACGCGGGACACGAAGAAGGACGCGACCGAGTGGATCAGGGACAGGTCCAGGCCGGCGGCCTTGGCCTGCTCCAGA
Source organism: Streptomyces sp. URMC 127 (assembly GCF_051386535.1). Lineage (NCBI taxonomy): Bacteria > Bacillati > Actinomycetota > Actinomycetes > Kitasatosporales > Streptomycetaceae > Streptomyces > Streptomyces sp. URMC 127. The sequence goes on along the minus strand of NZ_JBPQTW010000023.1, from coordinate 20,971 downwards.
CCGGTCAGGTAGGCGTCCATGACCGCGCGGTAGCGCTCCAGGGAGAAGATCAGCGTGACGTTGACGCTGATGCCCTTGCCGATCACGTCGGCGATGGCCGGCAGGCCCGCCTTGGTGGCCGGGATCTTGATCAGCGTGTTGGGGCGGTCCACCAGCCAGGCCAGCTGCTTGGCCTCGGCGACGGTGGCCTTGGTGTCGTGCGCCAGACGGGGGTCGACCTCGATGGAGACCCGGCCGTCCTGGCCGCCCGTCGCGTCGAAGACCGGGCGCAGGATGTCGGCGGCGTCGCGCACGTCCGCCGTGGTGATCATGCGGATGGCCTCGTCCACGGTGACCTTGCGGGCCGCGAGGTCGGCGAGCTGCTGCTCGTAGCCCTCGCCGCTGGAGATCGCCTTCTGGAAGATCGAGGGGTTCGTCGTGACGCCCACGACGTGGCTCTGGTCGATCAGCTCGGCCAGGTTGCCGGACGTGATGCGCTTGCGGGACAGGTCGTCCAGCCAGATCGCGACGCCTTCGTCGGAGAGGCGCTTGAGTGCGTCTGTCATGGGTTCTGCATCTCCTACTTGCTCGTAAAGGGGCGTCAGCTGCGGGCGGCGTCGGCGTGCTCGATCGACTCGCGCGCGGCCGCGACGACGGCCTCGGTGGTCAGACCGAACTCGCGGTAGAGCACCTTGTAGTCGGCGGAGGCGCCGAAGTGCTCCAGCGACACGATGCGGCCGGCCTCGCCGACGTAGCGGTGCCAGGTCAGGCCGATGCCCGCCTCGACGGCGACCCGGGCCTTGACGTCCGGCAGCAGCACGCCGTCGCGGTACGCCTGGTCCTGCTCCTCGAACCACTCGACGGACGGCATCGAGACCACGCGGGTCGGGATGCCCTCGGCCTGGAGCTGCTCGCGGGCCTCGACGGCCAGCTGCACCTCGGAGCCGGTGCCGATCAGGATCACCTGCGGACGGCCGCCCTCGGCCTCGAACAGGACGTAGCCACCCTTGGCCACGCCTTCGTTCGCCTCGTACGTCGGGACGTTCTGGCGGGTGAGGGCCAGGCCGTGCGGCGCGGGCTTGACGGTGTGGCGCTTGGTGATCTCGCGCCAGGCGATCGCCGTCTCGTTGGCGTCGGCCGGGCGGACCATGTTCAGGCCCGGGATGGCGCGCAGGGCGGCCATGTGCTCGACCGGCTGGTGGGTCGGGCCGTCCTCGCCGAGGCCGATGGAGTCGTGCGTCCACACGTAGGTGACCGGCAGCTTCATCAGCGCGGCCAGGCGGACCGCCGGGCGCATGTAGTCGGAGAACACCAGGAAGGTGCCGCCGTAGACGCGGGTGTTGCCGTGCAGCGCGATGCCGTTCATGGTCGAACCCATGGCGTGCTCGCGGATGCCGAAGTGGATCGTGCGGCCGTAGGGGTTCGCCTCCGGCAGCGGGTTGCCCTCCGGGAGGAAGGACGACGACGGGTCGATCGTCGTGTTGTTCGAACCGGCGAGGTCGGCGGAGCCGCCCCACAGCTCGGGGATCACGCCGCCCAGCGCCTTGAGGACCTCGCCCGACGCCTTGCGGGTGGCCACGTCCTTGCCGGCGGGGAAGACCGGAAGGGCCTTCTCCCAGCCGTCGGGCAGCTCGCCCGCGGAGATGCGGTCGAACTCGGCGGCCCGCTCCGGGTTGGCCTCGCGCCACTCCTGGATGCGCTTGTCCCACGTGGCGTGGGCCTCGCGGCCGCGGTCGACGACCTTGCGGACGTGCGCGAAGACCTCGTCCTCGACCTGGAAGTGCTGCTCGGGGTCGAAGCCCAGCACCTTCTTGGTCGCGGCGACCTCGGCCTCGCCCAGGGCGGAGCCGTGCGAGGCCTCGGTGTTCTGGGCGTTCGGGGCCGGCCAGGCGATGATCGTGCGCGCGGCGATGATCGAGGGACGCTCGGTCTCCTCCTGCGCGGCCTTCAGCGCGGCGTGCAGCGCGTGGATGTCGAAGTCGCCGTTGGCACCCTGCTCGATGCGCTGCACGTGCCAGCCGTAGGCCTCGTAGCGCTTGAGCACGTCCTCGGAGAATGCCGTCTCCGTGTCGCCCTCGATCGAGATGTGGTTGTCGTCGTACAGCGCGACGATGTTGCCGAGCTTCTGGTGGCCGGCGAGCGAGGACGCCTCGGCGGAGATGCCCTCCTCCAGGTCGCCGTCGGAGACGATCGCCCAGATGGTGTGGTCGAACGGCGAGGTGCCGGCCGGCGCCTCCGGGTCGAACAGGCCGCGCTCGTAGCGGGCGGCCATGGCCATGCCCACGGCGTTGGCGATGCCCTGGCCGAGGGGGCCGGTGGTGGTCTCCACGCCCCGGGTGTGGCCGTGCTCGGGGTGGCCGGGGGTCTTGCTGTCCCAGGTGCGGAAGGACTTCAGGTCCGACAGCTCCAGGCCGTAGCCCGCCATGAAGAGCTGGATGTACAGCGTCAGGCTGGTGTGGCCCGGGGAGAGGACGAAGCGGTCGCGACCGGTCCAGTCGGCGTCACTGGGGTCGTGCCGCATCATCTTCTGGAACAGCAGGTAGGCGGCGGGCGCCAGGCTCATGGCCGTGCCCGGATGGCCGTTGCCGACCTTCTGCACGGAGTCCATGGCCAGGACGCGGGCGGTATCGACGGCCCGCTGGTCCAGTTCGGTCCATTCGAGGTCTGTGGTGGTCGGCTTGGTGCTCACCCTTGGATCAGGGCTCCTCTCCACATGGTCTTGTCTGCCGGGGGCGGTATGTTCCGCCACGACGCGGCGTGGTCGAGCCTACCCCTGCGGGGACGCGCATCTTTTCGACGTACAGTCGGCTGCCCGTTCGCGGGCAACCGAATCGCGGCGGCCGGGATTCCCGCCGCGGGTGCGGCGCCCTGTGTCCAGCCTGCCGGGCGGCGCGGCCGCCCGCCTCCCGAAGACGACCGTTCCCGTCATGTCCGGGGAGCTCCGCGGCGGTGTCCGGGGCGTGCGGCGACGCGTCCGTGATCCGCCGTGCGCGCCCCCAACACGACCCACCCCGGCGGAGGCCCTGCTATCGCCTGCGTCTAAAGTGGCGTGGTACGCGCAAGTCTTTACGGGCTTTCCGACCCGGATGTGCTTGCTGGCCTTATCTCTGTCAGGGGTGTGCGTGACGGCCGTCGAATCCCGTCCTGCGGGGGTGCTTCCGGAAAGCGAAAGCCCCGGTCACCGGCCGTTCGGGGCCCGTGCCAAGGCGTTCGTGGCGCTGACCAAGCCGCGGGTCATCGAGCTGCTGCTGATGACCACCGTGCCGGTGATGTTCCTCGCGGCCCAGGGCGTGCCCGACCTGTGGCTGGTCCTGGCCACCTGCATCGGCGGCTACCTGTCCGCGGGCGGCGCCGGCGCGTTCAACATGTGGTACGACCGCGACATCGACGCCCTGATGGACCGCACGTCGCAGCGCCCGCTGGTGACCGGCATGGTCACTCCGAAGGAGTGCCTGGTCTTCGCCTCCGCGCTGACGGTGGGCTCCACCCTGTGGTTCTGGTTCCTGGTCAATCCGCTGTCGGCGATGCTCTCGCTGGGCGCCAACGCCTTCTACGTCGTCGTCTACACCATGATCCTCAAGCGCCGCACCGCGCAGAACATCGTGTGGGGCGGCATCGCGGGCTGCATGCCGGTCATCATCGGCTGGTCGGCCGTCGCGAACTCCGTCTCCTGGGCCGCCGTCGTCCTCTTCCTGGTGATCTTCTTCTGGACGCCGCCGCACTACTGGCCGCTGTCGATGAAGGTCAAGGACGACTACGAGCGCGTGGGCGTGCCCATGCTGCCCGTCATCGCCGGCAACAAGGCGGTCGCCAAGCAGATCGTCCTCTACAGCTGGGTGATGGTCCTCGTCTCCCTCTCCCTGCAGCCGCTGGGCTACACCGGCTGGTTCTACACGGTCGTCGCGGCCGCGCTGGGCGGCTTCTGGCTGAAGGAGGCGCACGCCCTGCAGGGCCGTGCCAACGCCGGCATCACGGGCGCGAAGCTCAAGGAGATGCGGCTCTTCCACTGGTCCATCACGTACGTGTCGCTGCTGTTCGTGGCGGTGGCCGTGGATCCCTTCCTTCGTTAATTACCGGTGGGTAGCATCTGCGGCATGGCAGATGACACCACCCCGCAGGACGGCACCGCCGAGAAGGCGCCGGCCGACAGCCGGGCGGACCGCAAGGCCGCCCGGCTCGCCCATCAGATCGAGGCGTTCGCCAAGAGCCACGGCGGCTCCGCCGAGGGCCAGCTGGCCCACATCGCCCGCGGCACCGTACGGATCGCCCTCGTGGGCGCCGACGGCGAATGGGGCAACCTCGTCGCCCCCTCCCTGGACGTCGCGCAGAAGGCGGCCGGGAAGGCCGGGCTGACCCTCCACGACGACTTCGACGGCGAGCTCGCCGCGAAGGTGCGCACCGGCCCGTACGAATGGTCGCGCATGGCCGGCATCCAGATCGGCGGCCCGGCCAACCCCGCCGCGGGCTGAGCCCGGCCACTGCGCCGCGGGCCGAGCCGGCCACCGCGCCGATAACTGACGAGCCCCTCGGCCGTTAGACCCCGGGGGAGCGGCCGCACGCGCGCCGCCCGGGGCGGGAACGGCACGAGGGGGGCGGATGGACGGCATGCCGCCGCTCGTCGACCAGCACAGCCACGGCGCGATCCAGAGCGAGCTCGGGCTCGGCGGGTTCGAGGCGCACCTGGCCGCGGCCGCCGGCGCCACGGGCCCGGCCCCGCCCGGCACGTCCTTCTTCGACAGCCGCACGGGGCTCGCGCTGCGCCGCTGGTGCCCGCCGCTCCTCGGCCTGGACCCGCACTGCTCGCCCGTCCGCTATCTGGCCCGCCGCCGCGAGCTGGGCGCCTACCGGGCCGGGCAGCTGCTGCTGCGCGGCGCCGGCATCGGCACCTTCCTGCTGGAGACGGGGGAGCACAGCGCCCTCACGTCGGCCGCCGACCTGGCGGGCGCCGCCGACGGCAGCGCGCACGAGGTCGTCCGGCTCGAACCGCTCGCGGAGCAGGTCGCCGACACCTCGGGGAGCGCGGAGTCCTTCACCGCGCACACGGCCGAAGCGCTCTACGCGGCCGCCCGCCATGCCATCGCGTTCGCCTGCAGCCTGCCCTTCTGCGACGGGAGCCCGCCGGGACTGGCCGAGGTGCGCAAGGCCGCGGGGGAGTGGCTGCGGTCGCGCCGCCCGGGCGGCCGGCTGGACGATCCCGTCCTCGCCCGCCACCTGCTGTGGAGCGCACTCGCCGCGGGCCTCCCTGTACAGCTGCACTGCTCCGACCCGCTGCGGCTGACCCGCTTCCTGCGGGCCACGGCGGGTCTGGGATGCGATCTGGTGCTGCTGCCCGATCCGTGGCACCACCGGCAGGCCGCACAGCTCGCCGGGGCCTTCCCGCACGTCTACGCGGACGCCGGGCGGCACCCCGAGGAGACGCTGCGCGAGGCGCCCTTCGGCAAGCTGCTGTTCTCCTCCGGCGCGCGCGGCCCCGCGGAGCTCTACGTGATCGCCGCCCGGTCCTTCTCGCAGGCCATGGGGCGGCTGATGAACGACTGGGTGGCCGACGGCTGGTGCCGGTGGGCGGACGCCCGCAGGATCGCCTCGCTCGTCGCCGCCGGCACCGCCCGCAGGGTCTACCGGCTGGAGGCCCCGGCCGGCTGAGCGCCTACCGGCTGGACGCCTCGGCCGGCTGAGCGCCTACCGGCTGGACGCCTCGGCCGACTGAGCGCCTACCGGCCGGATGCGCCCGCCGGCTGAGCCGGGACCGCCTCGTGCCCCTCCGCGGGGGCGGGCACGACGGCCTGCTCGCCGCGGTCGCGCAGCGACATGAAGACCCGCAGCACGGCGATCCACACCAGGCAGGAGCCGAGCATGTGCACGCCGACCACGATCTCGGGCTCGTCGTTGAAGTACTGCACATAGCCGACGACGCCCTGGGCCATCAGCACGGCGAACATCTCGGTCACCCGGCGGCGCGGCAGGGCCGGCGCGTTCACGGCCCGCAGCACGAACCACAGCGCGACGGTCAGGCCCAGCACGATGTAGACGAAGTCGACGTGCAGCTGGGAGACCTCGCGCCAGTCCAGCGGGATGCGGTGGACGTCCTTCTTGGCGTCGCCCGCGTGCCGGCCGGAGCCGGTCACCACCGTGCCGGCCAGGATCAGCAGGACGGTCGCCCCGACCAGGACCCCGCTGAGCTGCCGCACCGGGCGGGCCACCAGGTCGCGCGGCGCGTCGTCGCCCTCGGCCGACCGGTGCCACATCACCACGGCCACCGTCAGCAGCGCGGTCGCCGCGAGGAAGTGCAGGGCGACGATGTACGGGTTGAGGCCCGTCAGTACCGTGATGCCGCCGATGATGCCGTTGCTCGCGATCAGCCAGAACTGGGCCCAGCCCAGGCGCGTCAGGGGGCGGCGGCGCGGCGCCCGCGCGCGGGCCGCCACGATCGCCACGCCCACGACCGCGCAGAGCACGTACGTGAGCATGCGGTTGGTGAACTCGATGATGCCGTTGATGCCCATCTCGGGGGTGGGCGTCAGGCTGTCCTCGGTGCAGGTGGGCCACGTCGGGCAGCCGAGCCCCGACTGGGTGAGCCGGACCGCGCCGCCCGTCACCACGATGACCACGGCCATCGCCACGCAGGCGAAGGCCGCCCGCCGGACGAAGCGCGCGGAGGGCTGCCAGCGGTCGGCGACGATCTGGAGGGGGTTCAGCGTTTTCGGCACGGGCTCATCGTAAAGGGGAGCTTGTGCACGGATTCACGAGGGGTGGGCGCGGCGCGCCTGCGGGGGCTGCACCCGGGGTGCCTACGAGGGCTGCGCCCGGCGCGCCCGCGCGGCCCGCTCCCGGCGGAAGAGCCTGATCACCCGGCAGCACAGCCCGGTCATTCCCACGGCCCGCTCACTCCCATCACTCCCATCACTCCCAGCGGAAGAGCCTGGCCGCGGCACCGAGGCCGAGGACCGCCCACACGGCGAGGATGCCGAGGTCGCCCCAGGGCATGCCGGCGCCGTGCTGCAGGACGTCCCGCAGGCCGTCCGAGAGCGCCGAGACCGGCAGCAGCTCCAGCACCGTCCGCACCGCGCCGGGGAACTTCTCCATCGGCACGATCACGCCGCCGCCGACCAGCAGCAGGAGGAAGACGAGGTTCGCCGCGGCGAGCGTCACCTCGGCCTTCAGCGTGCCGGCCATCAGCAGCCCCAGCCCGGAGAACGCCGCCGTGCCCAGCACGAGCAGCAGCAGGGCCGCGAGCGGGTTGCCCTGCGGGGACCAGCCCAGCGCGAACGCGATCACCGTCAGCAGGACGACCTGCAGCACCTCGGTGACCAGCACCGAGCAGGTCTTCGCCGTCATCAGCGCCCAGCGCGGCAGGGGCGAGGCGCCCAGCCGCTTCAGGACGCCGTAGCGGCGCTCGAAGCCGGTCGCGATGGCCTGGCCGGTGAACGCCGTGGACATCACCGCCAGCGCCAGCACTCCCGGGGCGAGGAAGTCGACGGCCTTGCCCTCGCCGCCGGCTGTTTCCGTAGGCACAGCGACGATGTCGACGGCGCTGAAGAGAACGAGCAGCAGCGTGGGGATGACGACGGTCAGCAGCAGCTGCTCGCCGTTGCGCAGCAGCATGCGGGTCTCCAGCGCGGCCTGCGCGCGGATCATCCGGGACAGGGGGGCGGCACCGGGCCGCGGGGCGAAGGTCTCGGCGCCCGTCGAGGTCAGGTCACTCACGCCCGCAGCTCCTTACCGGTCAGCTCAAGAAAGACGTCCTCCAGCGTGTGCCGCTCGACCGCGATGCGGTCCGGCATGACGCCGTTCTGCGCGCACCACGTGGTCACCGTGGCGAGCAGCTGCGGGTCGATGCGGCCGCCCACGCGGTACGTGCCCGGTGTCGGCTCCGCCGCCGTCGTCTCGGCGGGCAGGGCCTTCAGCAGCGAGCCGAGGTCCAGGCCGGGCCGGCCGCTGAAGCGCAGCGTGTTCTCCGCGCCGCCCCGGCACAGTTCCTCGGGGCTGCCCTGGGCGATGACCCGGCCGCTGTCGATGATGGCGACGTCGTCGGCCAGGGCCTCGGCCTCGTCCATGTAGTGCGTGGTGAGGACGACGGTGACGCCGTCGGAGCGCAGCTCGCGCACCAGGTCCCAGGTGGCGTGCCGGGCCTGCGGGTCGAGGCCGGCCGTCGGCTCGTCCAGGAAGACCAGCTCGGGGCGGCCGACGACGGCCATGGCGAGCGCGAGGCGCTGCTGCTGGCCGCCGGAGAGCCGGCGGTAGGGCGTGCGGCCGCAGCCGCCCAGGCCGAGCCGCTCTATAAGGGAGGGCACGTCCAGGGGGTGGGCGTGCAGGGCGGCGACGTGGCGCAGCATCTCCTCCGCGCGCGCCCCCGCGTACACCCCTCCGCTCTGCAGCATGACGCCCACGCGGGGGCGCAGGGCCGCGGCGTCGGCGACGGGGTCGAGCCCGAGGACGCGGACGGTGCCCGCGTCGGGGCGGCGGTAGCCCTCGCAGGTCTCGATCGTGGTGGTCTTGCCGGCTCCGTTGGGGCCGAGGACCGCGGTGAGGCCGCCGCGGGCGACGGACAGGTCGAGCCCGTCCACCGCGGTCCTGGGCCCGTACCGCTTCACCAGCCCGCGGACCTCGACCGCGGGCCCGTCCGGGGCCTCGGGGGTGTCCCCCGGAAAGACGCTGCGCATGGCGGGAAGTCTACGAAGCCGGGCGTGTCCCGGGAGGCCCCGGGGTGGAACCGGATGCGGGCGGGGACGGCTGTGGCGGGAGGGGCCGCGAGGGCTTGGCGCCGGGCTTCCGCGGTCCTCCGGGCCAAGATCGACGGGTGGCGGTTAGGTAACCCTTAGTGATGGAGGACACCGCCGGGCGGCCCGGCGAGGCTTGTCCGGCTCCCCGCAATTACGCAACAATGGTGTTGTGAAATACGTGCGCGAGGCTTCGCAGGGGCCCGCGGCCGGTCCGGGAGACCCGGGGGCCGCAGGGCCGCAGCAGGCTGCGCCGGGCCATGACGAGCAGCGCGGCACCCGCAATCGCGTCGCCCGCTCCATCCTCGATCACGGCCCGTCGACCGCGGCCGAGCTGGCCCTGCGCCTGCAGCTCACCCAGGCGGCCGTGCGCCGCCACCTCGACACCCTCGTCGCCGAGGGCGTCGTCGAGCCCCGCGAGAAGCGGGTCTACGGCGCCCGGGGCCGCGGCCGCCCCGCCAAGGCCTTCGCGCTGACCGACTGCGGCCGCGACGCCTTCGACCAGGCGTACGACAAGCTGGCCGGCGACGCCCTGCGCTGGATCGCGCAGGCGGCCGGCGGCGGCGAGATGGGCGAGGCCGCCGTGGCGGCCTTCGCCCGGGCCCGCATGGCGGCCCAGGCCGAGGGGTACCGCCGCGCGCTGGAGGCGGCCCCGCCCGAGTCCCGCACCGAGGCCCTTGCCAGGGCATTGACCGCGGACGGGTACGCTGCTACGGCGCGTAGCGCGCCGGTCGGCGAACAGCTTTGCCAGCACCACTGCCCGGTCGCCCATGTCGCCGAGCAGTTCCCGCAGCTGTGCGAGGCGGAGACCGAGGTCTTCTCCCGCCTGCTCGGGACACATGTGCAGCGTCTTGCCACCATCGCCCACGGCGACGGGGTGTGCACGACGTTCATCCCGAAGAGCAAGACCAAGACCACCACAGCATCCGCCAGCACGGCCGGGAGGAACCCCGCATGACTCTCCCCACGGAGACTGCCCACCCTGAGCTCGAAGGCCTGGGCACGTACGAATACGGCTGGGCCGACTCCGACGAGGCCGGTGCCGCGGCGAAGCGCGGTCTCTCCGAGGAGGTCGTCCGCGACATCTCGGCGAAGAAGTCCGAGCCGGAGTGGATGCTCAAGCTGCGCCTGAAGGGCCTGAAGCTCTTCGACAAGAAGCCCATGCCGACCTGGGGCTCCGACCTCACCGGCATCGACTTCGACAACATCAAGTACTTCGTCCGCTCCACCGAGAAGCAGGCGGCCACCTGGGAGGACCTCCCCCAGGACATCAAGAACACCTACGACAAGCTGGGCATCCCCGAGGCCGAGAAGCAGCGCCTGGTCGCCGGTGTCGCCGCGCAGTACGAGTCGGAGGTCGTCTACCACCAGATCCGCGAGGACCTGGAGGCCCAGGGCGTCATCTTCCTGGACACCGACACGGCCCTGAAGGAGCACCCGGAGCTCTTCCAGGAGTACTTCGGCACGGTCATCCCCGTCGGTGACAACAAGTTCGCGTCGCTGAACACCGCCGTGTGGTCCGGCGGCTCCTTCATCTACGTGCCGAAGGGTGTCCACGTCGACATCCCGCTGCAGGCCTACTTCCGTATCAACACGGAGAACATGGGCCAGTTCGAGCGGACGCTGATCATCGTCGACGAGGACGCCTACGTCCACTACGTCGAGGGCTGCACCGCCCCGATCTACTCCTCGGACTCGCTGCACAGCGCCGTCGTGGAGATCATCGTCAAGAAGGGCGGCCGCTGCCGCTACACGACCATCCAGAACTGGTCGAACAACGTCTACAACCTGGTCACCAAGCGCGCCGTGGCCTACGAGGGCGCGACCATGGAGTGGGTCGACGGCAACATCGGCTCCAAGGTGACGATGAAGTACCCCGCCGTCTACCTGATGGGCGAGCACGCCAAGGGCGAGACGCTGTCGATCGCGTTCTCCGGCCAGGGCCAGCACCAGGACGCCGGCGCGAAGATGGTCCACATGGCGCCGAACACCTCCTCCAACATCGTCTCCAAGTCGGTGGCGCGCGGCGGCGGCCGCACCTCCTACCGCGGCCTGATCGAGATCGGCGAGGGCGCCCACGGCTCCAAGTCGAACGTGCTCTGCGACGCCCTGCTGGTGGACACGATCTCCCGGTCGGACACCTACCCCTACGTCGACGTCCGCGAGGACGACGTCTCCATGGGCCACGAGGCGACCGTCTCCAAGGTCAGCGACGACCAGCTCTTCTACCTGATGAGCCGCGGTCTGTCCGAGGACGAGGCGATGGCCATGATCGTGCGCGGCTTCGTCGAGCCGATCGCCCGCGAGCTCCCCATGGAGTACGCGCTGGAGCTCAACCGGCTGATCGAGCTGCAGATGGAAGGCGCCGTCGGCTGACCCTTCCCCGGCCCCCGAGGCAGGGGAGGGGCACGGACGCCCCCGACCGCAGCAGCGAACCCTTTGTGACAGGAAGAGAGCACGACGACAGCCATGGCTGACAACACCCCCGCCGGCAGCACGACCGACGGCGCCATCCAGGTGGGCGGGCCCCAGCAGCCCATCGACGCGCGCGTGAGCGCACCCGCCTCGTACGACGTCGCGGACTTCCCCGTGCCGCACGGCCGCGAGGAGGAGTGGCGGTTCACGCCGCTGGAGCGCCTGCGCGGCCTTCACGACGGCACCGCCGTGGCGAACGGCGGCGGCGTCAAGGTCGAGGTGAGCGCCCCCGCGGGCGTCACCGTCGAGACCGTCGGCCGCGACGACGCCCGCCTCGGCCGGGCCGGCAAGCCCGTCGACCGCGTCGCCGCCCAGGCCTACACCTCCTTCGAGAAGGCCTCGGTCGTCTCGATCCCCAAGGACACGGTCCTCACCGAGCCCGTCACCGTCTCGGTGCACGGCGAGGGCGGCGTGGCCTTCGGCCACCAGGTGATCGAGATCGGCGCCTTCGCCGAGGCCGTCGTCGTCCTCGACCACACCGGCGACACCACGCTCGCCGCCAACGTCGAATTCCTCGTCGGCGACGGCGCCAAGCTCACCGTCGTCTCCGTCCAGGACTGGGACGCAACCGCCGTGCACGCCGCCCAGCACACCGCGCTGGTCGGCCGCGACGCCTCCTTCAAGTCCGTCATCGTCACCTTCGGCGGCGACCTGGTCCGCCTCCACCCGCGGGTCGTCTACGCCGGCCCCGGCGGCGAGGCCGAGCTCTACGGCCTGTACTTCACCGACGAGGGCCAGCACCAGGAGCACCGCCTCCTCGTCGACCACGACACCCCGCACTGCCGCAGCAACGTCGCCTACAAGGGCGCCCTGCAGGGCCAGGACGCCCACGCCGTCTGGATCGGCGACGTCCTCATCCGCGCGGCGGCCGAGGGCACCGACACCTACGAGCTCAACCGCAACCTCGTCCTCACCGACGGCGCCCGCGTCGACTCCGTGCCCAACCTGGAGATCGAGACCGGCGAGATCGTCGGCGCCGGCCACGCCTCCGCGACCGGCCGCTTCGACGACGAGCAGCTGTTCTACCTGATGGCCCGCGGCATCCCGGCCGACGAGGCCCGCCGCCTGGTCGTCCGCGGCTTCTTCGCCGAGCTCGTCCAGCAGATCGGCATCCCGGAACTCGAGGAGCGCCTCATCGCCAAGATCGAGGCCGAGCTGGAGGCGTCGGTGGCATGAGCGAGACCCTTTTCGTCCGAGTGGCCGCCCTGAGCGACCTGGAGGAGGACACCCCCAAGCGGGTCGAGGTCGACGGCGTCCCCGTCTCCCTCGTCCGCACCGAGGGAGAGGTCTTCGCCATCAACGACATCTGCTCCCACGCGAACGTCTCGCTCTCCGAGGGCGAGGTGGAGGACTGCGCCATCGAGTGCTGGCTGCACGGCTCCAGCTTCGACCTGCGCACCGGAAAGCCCTCGGGCCTGCCCGCCACGCGCCCCGTCCCCGTATACCCCGTCAAGATCGAAGGGGACGACGTGCTCGTCTCCGTCACCCAGGAGTCCTGAGTTCCCCATGGCAACGCTTGAGATCCACGACCTGCACGTCTCCGTCGAAGCCGAGAACGGCCCGCGCGAGATCCTCAAGGGCGTCGACCTGACCGTGAAGCAGGGCGAGACCCACGCCATCATGGGCCCCAACGGCTCCGGCAAGTCGACCCTGGCGTACTCGCTCGCGGGTCACCCCAAGTACACGGTCACCGGCGGCACCGTCACCCTCGACGGCGAGGACGTCCTCGCGATGTCCGTCGACGAGCGCGCCCGCGCCGGCGTCTTCCTCGCCATGCAGTACCCCGTCGAGGTGCCCGGCGTCTCGGTCTCCAACTTCCTGCGCACCTCGGCCACCGCCATCCGCGGCGAGGCCCCCAAGCTGCGCACCTGGGTGAAGGAGGTCAAGGAGGCCATGGAGCGCCTCAACATGGACCCCGCCTTCGCCGAGCGCAACGTCAACGAGGGCTTCTCCGGCGGTGAGAAGAAGCGCCACGAGATCCTCCAGCTGGAGCTCCTCAAGCCGAAGATCGCGATCCTCGACGAGACCGACTCCGGTCTGGACGTCGACGCCCTGCGCCAGGTCTCCGAGGGCGTCAACCGCGTCCGCGAGACCGGCGAGGTCGGCACCCTGCTGATCACGCACTACACGCGCATCCTGCGCTACATCAAGCCCGACTTCGTGCACGTCTTCTCCGGCGGTCGCATCGTCGAGTCCGGCGGCGCCGAGCTCGCCGACAAGCTGGAGGCGGAGGGCTACGAGTCCTACCAGACGAAGGGTGGCGTAACCGCGTGACGATACTGCCGGGCCTCCTCGACACCGAGGCGATTCGCAAGGACTTCCCGATCCTGGACCGCACGGTCCACGACGGCAAGAAGATCGTTTACCTGGACTCCGCGGCCACCTCCCAGAAGCCGCGCCAGGTGCTCGACGCGCTCAACGCGTACTACGAGCGGCACAACGCCAACGTCCACCGCGGCGTCTACACCATCGCCGAGGAGGCCACGGCGCTGTACGAGGGCGCGCGCGACAAGGTCGCCGCCTTCATCAACGCGCCCAGCCGCGACGAGGTCATCTTCACCAAGAACGCCTCCGAGTCGCTCAACCTCGTGGCCAACATGCTCGGCTGGGCCGACGAGCCCTACCGGGTCGACCACGACACCGAGATCGTCATCACGGAGATGGAGCACCACTCCAACATCGTTCCGTGGCAGCTGCTCTCGCAGCGCACCGGCGCGAAGCTGAAGTGGTTCGGCCTCACCGACGACGGCCGGCTCGACCTGTCGAACATCGACGAGATCATCACCGAGAAGACCAAGGTCGTCTCCTTCGTGCTGGTCTCCAACATCCTGGGCACGCAGAACCCCGTCGAGACCATCGTCCGCCGCGCCCAGGAGGTCGGCGCGCTCGTGGTGATCGACGCCTCCCAGGCCGCTCCGCACATGGTGCTGGACGTCCAGGCCCTCCAAGCCGACTTCGTGGCCTTCACCGGCCACAAGATGTGCGGCCCGACGGGCATCGGCGTCCTGTGGGGCCGCCAGGAGCTGCTGGAGGACCTCCCGCCGTTCCTCGGCGGCGGCGAGATGATCGAGACCGTCTCGATGCACTCCTCCACCTACGCCCCCGCGCCGCACAAGTTCGAGGCCGGCACGCCCCCGATCGCGCAGGCCGTGGGCCTGGGCGCCGCGGTGGACTACCTCTCCTCGATCGGCATGGAGAACATCGCCCGGCACGAGCACGCGATCACGCAGTACGCCGTGACCCGCCTGCAGGAGGTCCCGGACCTGCGGATCATCGGCCCGGCCACGGCCGAGGACCGCGGGGCCACGATCTCCTTCACGCTCGGCGACATCCACCCGCACGACGTGGGCCAGGTCCTCGACGAGCAGGGCATCGCCGTCCGCGTCGGCCACCACTGCGCGCGGCCGGTCTGCCTGCGGTACGGAATTCCCGCGACCACGCGAGCGTCGTTCTATCTGTACTCCACCCCCGGCGAGGTCGACGCCCTGGTCGCGGGCCTGGAGCACGTCCGGAACTTCTTCGGGTAGAGCTGAGGACCTCGTGAAGCTTGATTCGATGTACCAGGACGTCATCCTGGACCACTACAAGCACCCGCACGGGCGGGGCTTGCGGGCCGGCGACGCCGAGGTGCACCACGTCAACCCGACCTGCGGCGACGAGATCACGCTGCGGGTGCGCATGTCCGGCGACACCATCGAGGACGTCTCGTACGAGGGCCAGGGCTGCTCCATCAGCCAGGCCAGCGCCTCCGTCCTCAACGAGCTGCTCGTCGGCAAGGAGCTGGAGCAGGCGCAGAAGATCCAGGAGACCTTCCTGGAGCTGATGCAGTCCAAGGGCCGCATCGAGCCGGACGACGCGATGGAGGAGGTGCTGGAGGACGCGGTCGCGTTCGCCGGCGTCTCCAAGTACCCGGCGCGCGTGAAGTGTGCTCTGCTGAGCTGGATGGCGTGGAAGGACGCGACTGCCCAGGCCATGGGTGAAGCCGCTGAAAGGAAGACCGCATGAGCGACAACGCAGAGGTGACCACCAAGCCGGCCACCGAGGAAGAGGTCCGCGAGGCCCTCTACGACGTGGTCGACCCCGAGCTGGGCATCGACGTCGTCAACCTCGGCCTGATCTACGGCATCCACATCGACGACGCCAACATCGCCACCCTCGACATGACCCTGACGTCCGCGGCCTGCCCGCTGACCGACGTCATCGAGGACCAGGCGAAGTCCGCCACCGAAGGCATCGTCAACGAGCTCCGGATCAACTGGGTCTGGATGCCGCCGTGGGGTCCCGACAAGATCACCGACGAGGGCCGCGAGCAGCTCCGCGCGCTCGGCTTCAACGTCTGACACGTCTGACACTGCTGCACCGTAGAGGCCCCCGGCATGACGCCGGGGGCCTCTACGCGTCACCGGCGTCGGTTCGTCACCGCGTCCGCGCGGCGGGCTGCTGTTGCGTTGCGCAGTGGATGCCGCCGCCGCCCTCGGCGAGGGTGGGGATGTCCACGGGGCGGATCTCGCGGCCGGGGTACAGGTCACGCAGGGTCGACACCGCGCGGTCGTCGGCGCGGCGGTCGCCGAAGCGGGGGAGGAGCACGGCGCCGTTCGCGACGTAGTAGTTGGCGTACGAACCGAGGAAGTCCTCGCCGCGGGGGCCGAGTGCGGCGGGGTCCGGCTCGGGGAGCTCGACCGTCTCCAGGGCGCGGCCGCGGGCGTCGGTGGACGCGGAGAGGACCGCGCGGGCCTGTTCGTACACCCGGGTCCAGACGTCGGGGCGGGCGCCCTCGGGCGGGCTGCTGAGGACGACCGTGCCGGGGGCGGCGAAGCGGGCCAGGGCGTCGACGTGGCAGTCGGTGACGTCCTCGCCGCGGACGCCCTCCAGCCAGATGACCTTGCGAGCGCCGAGCAGGTCCATGAGCGCGCGTTCGATCTCGTCGCGGGTCCGGCCCGGGTTGCGGTTGTCGTTCACCAGCGAGCTCTCGGTGACCAGCAGCGTGCCCTCGCCGTCGGACTCCAGCGAGCCGCCCTCGGCGACGACCGGGGCCTCGATACGGGGCACCCCAAGGGCCTCCAGCACCCGGCGCGCGACCAAGCCGTCCCGGGAGTGCTGCTGCTTGCCGCCCCACCCGTTGAAGCCGAAGTCGATCCCGGCCGCGGTGCCGTCCGGCCCGGTGACGAAGACGGGGCCGGAGTCCCGCAGCCACAGGTCGTCGACGGGCACCTCCGCGATCTCCACGCCCCCGCCGCAGGCCTTCCGCGCCGCTCCGGCGTCCTCCGGGCCGGCGAGCAGCACCAGCGGCTCGTACTCCGCGATCACCCGGGCGACGGCGGCGACGTCCTCGCGGACCGCGGCGGTGTACGGGCCCCAGACGGGACCGGCCGGCGGCCAGCCCATGAAGGTCCGCACGTGGGGCTGCGTTTCCGCGGGCATCTGATGCATTGCCGGGACTCCTCGGAGCTGCTCGGACAGAGTGTGGCCATGGCTTCTTCGCTCTACACCCTCGTCATCGACGCACACGACCTCCGCGCGCAGGCGCGGTTCTGGTGCGGGGTCCTCGACTGGAAGGTGCTCTACGAGGATGACGCGGAAATCGTCATCGGCGTTGACGAGTCCGCGACCCCGGGCATCACCTTCGTGCCCGTGACGGAGGGCAAGACCCTCAAGAACCGGCTGCACATCGACCTCAACCCCGACGACCTCGACGCCGAGGTCGCGCGCATCACCGCACTCGGCGCCCGCCCGGCGGACGTGGGGCAGGGCCCGGACGTCTCCTGGCGCGTTCTCGCCGATCCGGAGGGGAACGAGTTCTGCGTGCTGAGCCCGAAGCGGTCCCTCGTGGCCTAGACGCCCTGGCCGGCCGGCGCGGGGTCAAGGCCGTCGGGGTCACCGGTTCGCCTTGAGGGGGCCCGGGCGGTTAGGTTTTCGAGCATGACCGATGCTGTTGCCCCCCGTACCACCGGCGCCGTCGCCGCCGGCCTCGCCACGATCACCCCGGACGGGACCGTCCTCGACACCTGGTTCCCCGCCCCGGAGCTCACCGAGGACGCCGGCCCGGCCGGCACCGAGCGGCTGAGCGCCGAGCGCGCCGCGGAGCTGCTCGGCGAGAACGCCCTCAAGGCCGCCGGCCCGGACCCGCGCCGGGGCGTCGAGGTCGTGGCCGTCCGTACGGTCATCGCCTCGCTGGACGACAAGCCGCTCGACGCCCACGACGCCTACCTGCGCCTGCACCTGCTCTCGCACCGCCTGGTGAAGCCGCACGGCCTGAGCCTGGACGGCGTCTTCGGCCTGCTCGCCAACGTCGCCTGGACCTCCCTCGGCCCCGTCGCCGTCGACCAGGTCGAGACGGTGCGCCTGAACGCCCGCGCCGAGGGCCTGCACCTGCAGGTGACCAGCATCGACAAGTTCCCCCGGATGACGGACTACGTCGCCCCGTCCGGCGTGCGCATCGCCGACGCCGACCGCGTCCGCCTGGGCGCCCACCTGGCCGCCGGCACCACCGTCATGCACGAGGGCTTCGTCAACTTCAACGCCGGCACGCTGGGCACCTCCATGGTCGAGGGCCGCATCAGCGCGGGCGTCGTCGTGGGCGACGGCTCCGACATCGGCGGCGGCGCCTCCACCATGGGCACCCTCTCCGGCGGCGGCAAGCAGATCATCTCCATCGGCGAGCGCTGCCTGCTGGGCGCCGAGTCGGGCATCGGCATCGCCCTCGGCGACGAGTGCGTGGTCGAGGCCGGCCTCTACGTGACCGCGGGCACCCGCGTCACCCTGCCGGACGGCCAGGTCGTCAAGGCGCTGGAGCTCTCCGGCGCCGACAACATCCTCTTCCGCCGCAACTCCACCACCGGCGCGGTCGAGGCCCGCCCGTACAAGAGCAGCTGGGGCGGTCTGAACGAGATCCTGCACAGCCACAACTGAGCAGGGCGGCGCGGACGCGGCGGAGCGGCCGCACCCCGGAGCAGGGGTGCGGCCGCTCCCGCGTTTCCTCAGGCTGTTTCCTCAGGCTCTCGCGTTTCCTCAGAGCGCCTTGTACGCCTGCAGCAGCGCTTCCGTGCGCTCCGCGGACGCCGCCCGCAGCGGTGCCCGCACCGGCCCGCCGGGCAGGCCGAGCGCGCCCAGCAGCGCCTTCGCCGTCACCGTGCCGGGCAGGCCCGAGGCCATCATCAGCTCCACCAGGGGCAGCAGCCGCGCGTGCAGCCGGGCCGCCTCCGCGCCGTCGCCGCGGTCGTACGCGTCGAGGACCGCCGCCAGCGCCCCGCCCGCGACGTTCGCGACGGTGCTGACGTAGCCGACGGCCCCCACCGAGCGCAGCGGAAGGTTCAGCTCCTCGCTGCCCGAGTAGTAGGCGAGGTCCGTCTCGGCGATGACCTTCGAGCTGCCCAGCAGGTCGTAGGCGCAGTCCTTGACGCCCGCGATGCGCGGGTGCTCCGCGAGCCGCAGCATGGTGGCGGGCTCGATGCGGGTGGCCGTGCGGCCGGGGATGTCGTAGAGCATCACCGGCAGCCCGGTCGCGCCGGCCACGGTCAGGAAGTGCTCGGCGATGTCCTCCTGCGGCGGCCGGCTGTAGTACGGGGTCACCACCAGCACCCCGTGCGCCCCCGCCGCCTCGGCGGCCCGGGCCAGCTCGACGGTGTGCCGGGTGCTGGCCGAACCGACGCCGGCGGTGATCCGCGCCCGGTCGCCGACGGCCTCCGCCACGGCGCGGACGAGCGCGCTCTTCTCCGCGTCGCTGGTGGTCGGCGACTCGCCGGTGGTGCCGCTGAGGATGAGCCCGTCGCAGCCGCCCTCTCCCACGAGGTGGTCGGCGAGGGCCTGCGCTCCGTCGAGGTCGAGCTCTCCGTCCGGGGTGAAGGGAGTGACCATCGCGCAGACGGTACGGCCGAAGGGGCTGGCGGGAGGGTTGATCGTCATGGCTGCGATTCTCAGCCCCGCCGACCGTACAGGTCTATTTAATTGTTCTCGCGTTCACCGCTAAGCAGTGCTACGGCTTCCAGCGCAGCACCTGCGGGTCGTGGTCGCTCGCCTGGTCGGCGAACTCCGCGTTGACGTGGACGATGTCGTAGTCCACGCGGCGGATATGAGGGCTGGTCAGGATGTGGTCGAGGACCTGGGAGTTGCCCTGGTAGACGTAGCCGTAGCGCTGGGCGCGCGGCAGCCGGTCGACCTGGTCGGTGAGGACCTTGCCCGCGGTGAGGGCCTTCAGCGCGGGCGAGAACTGGTAGTCGTTCAGGTCGCCCGCGACGATGACGTTCGCGTTCCGGTCCGCCGCCAGCAGCTGCTTGACGAACGCGTTCACGAGCTTTGCCTGCTGGGTGCGCTGCACCTCGGAGGAGCGGGCCGGCGGCTGGAAGCGGCTGTCGACGCCCTGGTCGCCGCCCTTGGAGTTGAAGTGGTTCGCGACGACGAAGACCCGCTGCCCCCGGAAGGTGAACTGCCCCGCGAGCGGCTTGCGGCTGTTCGCCCACGCGGCGTCGCCCGGCGCGACCCGGCCGGGGGAGACGGACAGCGCGGCCTTGCCGCCCTCGCGGACGGCCTTCACGGCGGTGGTGGAGTCACCGCCGGGCTTGTCGGTGAAGGACACCCGGGCGGGGTTGAAGAGGAACGCGGTACGGATGTTGCCGCCCGGCTGGCCGCCGTCCTGGCCGTTGACGGGGTTGATCTGCCGCCACTCGTAGGCCGGGCCGCCCGCCGCCTTGATGGCGTCGGTGAGCTTCTTCAGCGTCTGGCCCGCCTCCACCACGCCGTTGTCGGTCGTGCCGTTGTCGTCCTGGACCTCCTCCAGGGCGACGATGTCGGGCGAGGCGAGGTTGGTGACCAGCGCGGCCGCCAGCCGGTCGAACTTCGCCTGCGGCGTCCTGGGCGAGAGGTTCTCGACGTTGTACGTGGCGACCGCCAGCTCGTCGGCGCGCTGCTTGCGCGTGGTCTCGCGCTTCAGACCCCGGTCGGTGAGCTTGCCGAGCTCGGTGGCCTGCAGGGTGTAGCCGCCGAAGTTGTCGTAGTCCAGCGGGCCCGCGGTGGTGCCGGACAGCTCGTCGCCGACGTTGGCGACGGGGAAGGGGCGCTCGGCGAACGGGATCAGCGAGGCGACCTTGACGCGGCCGGCGTTCGGGTCGCGGTAGGCGCCGTAGAGCGTGCCGCCGCGGCCCGTGCGGTTGTGGCGGGGCTCGGCCGTGACCCACAGCTCCTTGTGCGTGCTGGTCGCGCCGACGACGGGGGCGTTCTGCACGGAGACGCGCATGCCCTCCAGCGACTCGAAGCGGTCCAGGGCGTACGTGCCCGGGCGCAGTGTCAGCTTCTCGATCGAGCCGCCGTGCGCGTCGGGTGCGTAGCGGTCGGGAAGCTGCGACGGGTTCAGCCGGACGGGTGCCGGGAGGGCGTTGCCCGAGGACTGCACGTGCCACGCGGCCTTGGTGAGCTGCGTGACCGACTGCAGGCCGGCCGCCTCGCCGCCCGGGTAGTACTCGGTGACGGTGCCGGAGACGGTCACGGCGTCGCCCACGGCCACGGCCGGGGTGGTGGAGCCGGTGAAGACGAAGATGCCCTCGCTCGTGGCGTCGTTGCGGTCCGGGTGCGGGTCCTGCAGCCAGAAGCCGCGGGCCGAGCCGAAGGCGCGGACGGCGGTGACGACGCCCGGCACGTCCGCCACCTGCCGCCCGGCGAGCGGGGACACGCGGGTCGTGCCCTGGATGTCGTGGATCCGCAGGCCCTCGGCGCTCGCCGCCTCCGGGGCGGCGAGCAGCCCGGCCGCGAGCGCGGCGGCGAGGAGGGAGCCGAGGGCCGCGGGTCTGCGCAGGGCGGCGCGGCGGGAG
>NZ_JBPQTW010000022.1:0-59194 GCF_051386535.1 Streptomyces sp. URMC 127 | reverse complement strand
CGGTCGAACGCGCTGGGCGTGCCCCCGCGCTGGACGTGGCCCAGGACGGTGGTGCGGGCCTCCTTGCCGGTGCGCCTCTCGATCTCCTTGGCGAGCCACTCCCCGACCCCGGACAGCCGTACGTGCCCGAAGGCGTCGTGCGACGTGCCGTCCTTCAGGACGAGGTCGCCGTCCTTGGGCATCGCGCCCTCCGCGACGACGACGATCGGGGCGTAGCTGGCGCGGAAGCGGGACGTGACCCAGCCGCAGACCTCGTCGAGGTCGAAGCGCTGCTCGGGGATGAGGATGACGTTGGCGCCGCCGGCGAGCCCGGAGTGCAGGGCGATCCAGCCGGCGTGCCGGCCCATGACCTCGACGACGAGGACGCGCATGTGGGACTCGGCGGTGGTGTGCAGCCGGTCGATGGCCTCGGTGGCGATGCCGACCGCCGTGTCGAAGCCGAAGGTGTAGTCGGTGGCGGAGAGGTCGTTGTCGATGGTCTTCGGGACGCCGACGCAGGGGATGCCGTGCTCGGCCCAGAGCAGGGCGGCGACGCCGAGTGTGTCCTCGCCGCCGATGGCGACGAGGGCGTCGACCTCGTCCGCGGCGAGGTTCTCGCGGATCCGCCGGACGCCGCCGGGCTCCTTGAAGGGGTTGGTGCGCGAGGAGCCGAGCACGGTGCCGCCGCGCGGGAGGATGCCGCGCACGGCGGGGATGTCGAGCCGGGAGGCGGCGCCCTGGAGGAGGCCGCGCCAGCCGTCCCGGTAGCCGATGAACTCGTAGGAATGGTCCTGGACGCCCTTGCGGACGACGGCACGGATGACCGCGTTGAGGCCGGGGCAGTCGCCGCCGCCGGTCAGCACTCCGATCCGCATGACACTCTCCTTCAGCCGGAGGACGCCGGCCGCGGCCGGAGTGCGCGGTCAGGCGTCGTCGAGACCTCGCTCTATCGCGTAGCGCACGAGCTCCACGCGGTTGTGCAACTGGAGCTTGCCCAAGGTGTTCTGCACATGGTTCTGCACCGTGCGGTGGGAAATAACCAGACGCTCGGCAATCTGCTTGTACGACAGGCCCTTGGCGACGAGGCGCAGCACCTCGGTCTCGCGGTCGGTGAGCCGGGGCGCCTTGGGCTCGTCGGGCGCGGCCGGGGCGGGGTCGGCGGCCAGCCGCCGGTACTCGCCGAGGACCAGCCCGGCCAGGCCGGGGGTGAAGACGGGGTCGCCGGCGGCGGTGCGGCGCACGGCGTCGACGAGCTCCTGCGTGCTGGCGGACTTCAGCAGGTAGCCGGTGGCGCCGGACTTCACGGCCTCCAGGACGTCGGCGTGCTCGCCGCTGGCGGACAGCACGAGGACGCGCAGGGCGGGGTTCTCCCCGACCAGCTCCTTGCACACGGCCACGCCCGGCAGGCCGGGCAGGTTGAGGTCGAGGACGAGGACGTCGGGGCGGGCGGCCTTGGCGCGGCGGACGGCTTCGGGGCCGTCGCCCGCGGTCGCCACGACGTCGTGGCCGGCGGCGGCCAGGTCGCGGGCCACGGCGTCGCGCCACATGGGGTGGTCGTCGACGACCATGACCTTGACCGGCTGCTGCGCTGCGGTCTCTGCCGTGCCTGCGGTCTCTGCCGCGCCTGCGGTGTCTGCGGTGTCGCTCATCGCTCTTCTTTCCCGTTCCCCCGTGGGACCTTCGGTTCCTTGGGCCTTCGGTCCTCCGGGATCTTCACTTCTTGGGGACCTTCACTTCTTGGGGACCTTCAGCTCGACTTCCGTGCCCTGGCCCGGGACGGACAGCAGCTCGGCGCTGCCCCCCAGGTCGCGCAGGCGGCCGCGGATGGACAGGGCGACGCCCATGCGGCCCTCCCGTTCGGCATCCGCGAGGCGGCCCTCGGGGATGCCGGGGCCGTCGTCCCGGACGGTGACGATCACCTCGCCGGGCTCGTCCTCCAGCAGGATCCAGGCCCGCGCCCCCTCGCCCGCGTGCTTGCGCACGTTGTCCAGGGCCGCGCCGACGGCCGCGGCGAGCTCCGCGGCCGCGGCCGCCTCCAGCAGGACCGGCGTGCCCGGCCCGGCGAACGAGACGTCGGCGCCCGCGTGCGGGGCGAGCAGGGCGCCCACGTCGATGGGGCCGGAGGGAATGCGGGGGGCGTCCGGTGCGGCGCCGGCCGGCGCCGCGTCCCCGGCGAGCTCCTCGGCGGAGCGCTGCGGGGGCAGCAGGCCCCCGGCGACCAGGGTACGCAGCGCGATCTCCTGCTCGCCCGCCATCCGGCCGAGCTCGGCCGCCTCGCCGCCGAGCGCGGCACCGCGCCGCTGCACCATGGCCAGCACCTGCAGGACGCTGTCGTGGATGTCACGGGCGAGCCGTTCGCGCTCGCGGGTTGCGGCCTCGATGCGCAGGGCGCGGGCGAGGGTGCGCTCACTGGCGCGGGCGACCTCGACGATGTAGCCGATGGCGATGCTGGAGATGCACACCAGGAGCACGTTGTGGACGGTGTCCCGGGCGGGGCTGCCGCGCTCGGCGAGGTTGGCGGCGGCCACGAGCGTGGAGCCCACGGCCGCCCAGCGCCAGCCGCCCTTGATGGCCAGGCCCAGTACGGCGCCGCCGGTCCAGATGGACGGCAGGGTGGCCGCGCCCCCGTCGATCCGCGCCGGGGTGTCGACGGCGGCGGTGACGAGGATTCCGGCGAGCGCGAGGGCCAGGTCGGTGACGAGGAACCGCTTCGTGCAGCGCTCCGGCGCCGAGGTCCGGTTCCAGGTGAGCGCCATCCACGCGGTGAGTACGCCCAGGTAGAGGGCGCCGCCGAGCGGATGTGCGTACTCGTGGTAGTTGACGGCGAAGAGGGCCAGGGCGTAGCAGAGCGTCAGGATGCGGTATCCGGTCAGCGCGCGCCACAGCGGCAGCTCCACCGACATCCGTACGACGCGCGGCTTCCCACTGCGCGGTGTCATCGACCAACCCCCGAGCCGTGCGCCCCGCGCACCGGCTGCCGTTTACCCGCTGTCTCCGCCGTCGCCGTCCCCGCTACTCGCCGCTCCGGTCGCCCTTGTCGAGCCCGGCGGCCTTGGCCGCCTTCTCCTCCTCGGCCTTCCGCTTCGCCTCGTCCGCGATCTGCCGCTTGGCGGCGGTCGCGTAGATGTCCACGTACTCCTGGCCCGACAGCTCCATGATCTTGTACATGACCTCGTCGGTCACCGAGCGCAGGATGAAGCGGTCGCCGTCCATGCCGTGGTAGCGGCTGAAGTCCAGCGGCTCGCCGATCCGGATGCCCGGGCGCACCATCTTGGGCAGCACCTTGCCCGGGGGCTGCACCTTCTCGGTGTCGATCATGGCGACGGGGATGACCGGCGCCCCGGACAGCAGGGCCACCCGGGCGAGCCCGCCGGGCTTGCCCCGGTAGAGGCGGCCGTCGGGAGAGCGCGTGCCCTCCGGGTAGATGCCGAACAGCTCGCCGCGCGCCAGCACCTCCAGGCCGCTCTTGACCGCGGCCTCACCCGCGCCGCGGGCACCCGAACGGTCCACGGGCAGCTGGCCGACGCCCTTGAAGAACGCCGCCGTCAGCTTTCCCTTGACTCCGGGGGAGGTGAAGTACTCCTGCTTCGCGATGAACGTGACCTTGCGGTCCAGGACCGCCGGGAGGAAGAAGGAGTCCGAGAACGACAGGTGGTTGCTCGCGAGGATCGCGGGCCCCTCGGCCGGGATGTTCTCCAGGCCCTCCACCCACGGCCGGAAGGCAAGCTTCAGCGACCCGCCGATGGACACCTTCATAGCGCCGTAGAACAACCGAGAACCTCCTGTGTGTGACGAGGAGACCTTAACCTGCCTACCCGCCGTGCGGCGCTCCGCGTACGCTGAGGACCGGACCACCTGTGTCCTCCTGTGCCCTCCCCCAGCCCCCGCATCCCCGATCGGAGATCCCGGTGCCGCTCCTCCCCGGAGCCGAGCCGTTCCGCCACGAAGGCGGAGAGGTAGGCGTCCTCGTGTGTCACGGCTTCACCGGTTCCCCGCAGTCCGTGCGGCCCTGGGCGGACCATCTGGCGGAGCGGGGCCTGAGCGTCTCGCTGCCGCTGCTGCCGGGGCACGGCACCCGCTGGCAGGACATGCAGCTCACCGGCTGGCAGGACTGGTACGCGGAGGTCGACCACGCGCTGCGGGAGCTGCGCGAGCGCTGCTCGCAGGTCTTCGTGTGCGGCCTGTCGATGGGCGGGGCCCTGGCCCTGCGGCTCGCGGCCCGCCACGGCGACGCGGTCAGCGGCGTCGTCCTCGTCAACCCCGGCAACAAGGTCCACGGCGTCGCCGCGCGGGCGCTGCCCGTCGTGCGCCACTTCGTGCGCTCCACCAAGGGCATCGCCAGCGACATCGCCAAGCCGGGCTGCGAGGAGGTCGGCTACGACCGGGTGCCGCTGCACGCCGCGCACTCGCTGCGCCGCTTCTTCCGGCTGGTCGACGCCGAACTTCCCCAGGTGACCCAGCCGTTGCTGCTCATGCACAGCCCCGAGGACCACATCGTCCCGCCCGCCGACTCGGCCCGCATCCTGGCCCGGGTCTCCTCGCGGGACGTCACCGAGCGGCTGCTGGAGCACAGCTACCACGTGGCCACCCTCGACCACGACGCGGAGCGCATCTTCGCGGACACCTACGCGTTCATCGGCCGGCTCTCCGGCGTCGGCTCCCAGGAGGGGACGGCCGCCCGTGGCTGAGCGTGACGCCGGCCGCGACGAGAGCCGCGACCCGCTCGACGAGGACGCGGCCTGGGCGGAGCTCGTCGCCTCCTACGGGGAACAGCCCGACCCGGAGAAGGGCCGCTGGCCCGCCACGGGCGACGACGCCGCGCCCGCCGAAGGCGGCGAGACCGGGGCGGGGAAGGACGCGCCCCCGGCGCCGTCCCCCTCGCGGGAGGAGCCGCCGGGCAGCTTCATCGTCTACGCCCCGGGCGTCGGCCCCCGCGACTGGAGCACGCCCGAGACGCCCGACGACGAGGCGGTCGAGGCGGACGCGGACGACGAGGGCCACTTCGTCCCGCCCGAGCCGCCGCCGCTGCCCACCGGCGACGTCACGGCCCGCTTCGCCTGGATCGCCGTGCTGGGCGGCCCGCTGCTGCTCCTGGTCATGGTGCTGCTGCAGCAGCCGCTCACGTGGTGGCTCACCACCATCGGGATCGGCGGCTTCCTGGGCGGCTTCGCGACGCTCGTCCTGCGGATGAAGGACGGCGACGACGAGGACGACGACCCGGGCCGCGGAGCGGTCGTTTAGGGCTCAGAAAAAAAATAGAGCCGTCCGGCGATTGAGGACCGGGGTCCGGGGCGGAGCCCCGTGCTACGCGCCCGGCACCCGCAAAGCCGCCAGCACCGGCAGGTGATCCGTGGCCGCCCGGAGGTCCCGCTCCGAGACCCCGGGCAGCCCCATCGGCACCCCGCACCCCAGCACCTCCACCCCCTCCGTCGCGAAGACCGCGTCGATCCGCTGCAGCGGATCACCCAGCCGGGTGGTGTGCTCCCGCCCCCACGGCTTCGTCGCCCAGCCGTCCTGCAGGGCGTCCGCGAGCAGGCCGAAGGTGCGGCCGTCGGGCCGGTCGTTGAGGTCGCCCGCGGCGACGGCGTACGGCACGTCCAGGGCGGCCAGCCGGTCGAGGAGCAGCCGGCCCTGCTCGTAGCGCTCCCAGTCCTTGATGCTCAGGTGACAGCTGAGCACGCCCAGCCGGGCCCGGCCGAACCGCAGCACGGCGGTCGCGAAGCCGCGCTGGTGAAGGCCGGGGGTACGGGGCAGCAGGACGTCCTCGGTGCGCTCCACGTGGGCGCGGAGCGAGGAGAGGATCATGGGGCCGGAGGCGGTGGCGCCGCCGGTGACGTGGACGAGCCCGGAGGTGCGGGCGAGGCGGGCGGCGGCCTTGCGCCAGCGGAAGAACCGGGGCGCCTCCTGAACGCAGACGACGTCGGGCCGGCAGGCCCGGATCACCCGGGCGAGGGCCGCGACGTCGTCGCGCATGGAGCGGATGTTGTAGCTGAGGACGCGGACGACGACGGAGCCGTCGGGCTCCGTCCGGGACGCCGGAAGATCCGGCAGGGTCGCGCCCGTTCCGGCTTGTGAACCCATTCCGCTCCGTCACCTCTCTCCGCCGCGACGGCGGGACGCGGGACGGCGGTGTCCGGCGGTGCCGAATCCACGTGAGCCGGGTTCGGCACCGCCGGCGTGCGCCGTCGTGGTGGATGTCCGCTGCGGCGGAGAAGAACGCCCGGCGGCGGACGGAAACGGGGGCACCCCCGGCAGCGGGGGCACCCCGGACCGCGGGGTTACCCCTGCCGGGCCAGGTCCGCCGCGCCGACCAGGCCCGCCTTGCCGCCCAGCTGGGCGGCCAACACCTGCGCGTGCGGGCGCCACTGGCCGCCGATCAGCCAGCGCTTGAAGGACTTGCGGATGGGGTCGAGGACGAGGTCGCCCTCGTCCGAGACGCCGCCGCCGACGATGAACGCGGAGGGGTCGAAGAGCGAGGCCAGGTCGGCCAGGCCCGCGCCCGCCCAGCGGGCCAGCTCGCGGAAGGAGTCGATGGCGACCGGGTCGCCCTGCCGGGCCGCGGCGCTGATGTGCTTGCCCTCGATGCCCTCGACCGTGCCGTCGCCGAGGCCCAGCAGGATCGCGGCGTTCTCCGGGGTGGCGTTGGCGCGCTGCTTGGCGTAGCGGACGAGCGCGCGCCCGGAGGCGTACTGCTCCCAGCAGCCCTGGCTGCCGCAGCCGCAGAGCAGGCCGTCCGGCACGACCCGGATGTGGCCGAACTCGGCGGCCACGCCGAAGCGCCCGCGCCGCAGCTTGTTGCCGATGATGATGCCGCCGCCGAGGCCGGTGCCCAGCGTGATGCAGATGACGTCGTCGTGGCCCTGGCCGGCGCCGAAGCGGTACTCGCCCCAGGCCGCGGCGTTGGCGTCGTTCTCGACGACGACGGGGAGGCCGACGCGCTGCTCGACCTTGTCCTTGAGCGCCTCGTGGCGCCAGTTGATGTTCGGGGCGAAGAGGACGGTGGCCCGCTTGTCGTCCACGTAGCCCGCGGCGCCGATGCCGACGGCCTCGACCTCGAAGCCCTCGCTGACCGTGCGCACCGCGTCCGCGATGGCGTCGATGACGCCCTCGGGGGTCGGCGGGGTCGGCACCTTGCACGTCGCGAGGATGCTGCCCGCTTCGTCGACCACACCGGCCGCGATCTTCGTGCCGCCGATGTCGACGCCGATGGTGAGTCCCATGTGTCCCTCAGTTTTTCGCTCGAACCCCGCCGCGACCCACCGTACCGGAGCCGGAGATCAGTCGAGGTCGATGCGCTCGCTCCCGCCCTTGCCCCCGTCGTCGTCGCGGGGGCCGGCGGGCCGTCCGGGGCCGCGCGGGGGCTCCTCGCGCGTCCAGCGGGCCTCCTGGCCCTGGACGGCGGCGCGGTAGGCGGCCAGGAGTTCGGAGCCGGCGGAGGCGAGGTGGTCGAAGACGTCGGGGTTGCGCTCGATGACGGGTTCGACGACGGCCTTGGCCTGGGCGATGACCTGCTGGACGACGCCCTGTGCGGTGCCGCCGCCGGGCAGCTGGATGCCGGAGACCTTGCCGGCGACGGCGTCGACGAGCTTGCGCAGCTCCTCGGCGGCGCTGCCGGGCGGCGGGCCCGCCTGCGCGCGGCGGCGGGCGCGCTCCGCCGCGAGGTCCTCGGCGCAGGCCTGCTCCCAGGCATCGGGGTCGGGCGCCGCCTCGGGTGCGGGGCGCTCGGTGTGGTCGCTCATGGCAGCGGCTCCTGGCTCCTGCGACAGGGGTTTCCTCCGACGTTACCCGAACGGCAGGGTGCCGTTCAGGGCAGTGCTGTTCGGGGCAGTGCCGTTCAGGCGGGCCTCGGCCAGAGATCCGGGTCGGGGGTGAAGCGCACGCACAGTGCCCCGTCCCGCAGTCCGGCGCCCGAGACGGTGCAGCGGCGCAGCGCGGAGGGCAGGGGCAGGACGCGGCGGAAGGGGCCGATGCCGACGATGAGTTCGTCGCCGCGGCGCAGGAGGTCGAGCTCGTCGCGGCGCGCGCCGGGCAGGGGGAGGCGCCACAGCAGCACGCCGTCGGTGGCGAGGCGGTCCTCGACGGTCCGGTCGCCGTCGGCGCTGCCGGTGCCCTGCCAGCCGTCGAGCTCGTCGGTGAGGCCGCCGCCGGGTATGACCCCGACGCCGCCGGCGGAACCGTTTCCGCCCCCGATGGTGGTCGAACGGGCGGCGAGGGAGAGCTCGGCGAGGTCGTGCGCGCCGCGCGGGGCCCGCCCGAGGTGCGGCAGCTCGCAGACGGTGACGCCGTCGGTGAGGAACTCCTCGTGCAGGGTCTTGCGGGCGTCGAGCTGCTCGGCGACGAGACCGGCGAGCCAGGGATCGCCGGGGGCGGCGGGAGAGCTGCCGCCGTCGGCTCCGGGCAGGAGCCGGTTGGCGACGAGGGCGTCGACGCGGCAGCCCTGGAGGGCGAGCGCGGCGCGGGCCAGGCGCAGTTCGGCGACGGCGAGGGGGCCGGGTTCGGCGACGAGCCGCACGGTCGTGCCGTCCTCTTCGAGGACGTCCTGGACGGCGGCGAGCTCGGCCTCCCAGCGCTCGGCGGTCTCGTACAGCCGCTGGGCGGGCATGGGCACGCCGGCGAGCTGGGCGAGCATCGGGCGCAGGGCGCGGGCGGCCTGCCGCTCGGCGGGCAGCAGCCGGCGCAGGTAGCGGCGCAGCTGTTCGGGCAGGCCGAGCAGCCGGACCGTGGCGTGCAGGGGCGGCATGTCGGCGACGAGCAGGTCCCAGGCGCGCTCCTCGTGCGCGGCTCGCAGGGCGGTGAGGAGCGCGAGGGGCTCGGCGCCGGGCAGCTCGGTGAGCTCCTCGGGGTCGAGCGGGGTCGCGCCGAGCAGGTCGAAGAGGGAGGCGCCGCGCTCCTGCAGGTCGCGGGCGCGGTCCTGGAAGTGCTCGCCGGTGGCGATGCGGGCGGCGTGCAGCCCGGGCGCGGCCTCGGCCGGCGGTCCCCAGAGCGCGGCGTCACCCGGCTTGGGCGCGGGCAGAGCGGTGCCGAGCACGGCTTCCGGGGCGGGGCCGCGGTCGGCCGTCAGGAGCAGGACGCGCCGCCCCTCGCGCGCCGCGGCCAGAGCCGTGGCCGCCGCGGCGGTGGTGCGGCCCGCGCCGCCGGGACCGGTGACGAGGACCGTGCGCAAGGGGGGAGCCTCCAGCGGTGACGTAGCGCGTACGGGAGCGGCCGGTGCGCACCCGGGGCCGGGAACGCTCCCGGCGCCGGGAACGGGAATGCCCCGGGGTCAGGAAGCGGCGCCGCTCTCGACGCGCTTCTTGAGGCCGTCGAGGGCGCGGTCGATGATGACCTTCTCCGCCTTGCGCTTGATCATCCCGAGCATGGGGATCTTGACGTCGACGGTGAGCCGGTAGGTGACCTCGGTGTGCTTGCCGCCGGCGACCGGGGCGAGGCTGTAGGAGCCGTCGATCTGGCGCAGCATCTGCGACTTGACCAGCGACCACTTGACCACGTTCGGCTCGGGCCACTCGTAGGCGAGGACGTGGTCGTCCTTGATGGCGCCCGCGTCCAGCACGAGGCGCACCTGCGTGGCGCGGCCCTGCTCGTCCGTCTCCAGCACCTCGGCCTGCTTGACCTCGCCGGTCCACTCGGCATAGCGGCCGAAGTCGGCGATCACGGCCATCACCTCGGCAGGGGTCGCCTCGATCGTGATGCTCGAGCTCGTGTGTTCCGCCATCTCCGTGGCTCCTCCGTACCGGTCCGCCGCCTGGGTGTCTGCCGCTGAAGGCTACCTCGCGCTGCCCGTCACCACTCCAGCACCCAGGGTGTGCCCGTGGAGGCGAAGTGGCCGACGTTGACGCATTCCGTCGCCCCGATCCGCATCCGTCGGGCCAGCGGCTGGTGGACGTGGCCGAAGAGCGCGTAGCGGGGCGAGGTGGCGCGGATGGCGTTAAGGAGGGCCGCGCTGCCGCGCTCGAAGCGCCGGGCGACGGTGTCGTAGCAGAGTTCGGGCACGTCGGGAGGGATGTGCGAGCAGAGCACGTCGACGTGGCCGAGGGCCGCGACCTTGGCCGCGTACTCCTCCTCGGAGACCTCGTACGGCGTGCGCATGGGCGAGGGGAGGCCGCCGCCGACGAAGCCGAAGACGAGACCGCCGATCTCGACGCGCTCGCCGTCGAGGACGGTCGTGCCGTCCTGCGCGAATTCCGGCCACAGCCGGGGAATGTCGACGTTTCCGTAGGTGGCGTACGTGGGGGCGGGGAAGGCGGCGAAGAGCTCGGCGTACTGCTTGCGGACGGCGCCCTCGATCGCGGCGTCCCGGTCCATGCCGTGCCACAGGCTGCGGGCGAGCTCGCGGGCCTCGGCGAAGCGGCGGGCGGTGCGCAGCTCGACGATCCGGTCGGCGTTCTCCACGCCGAAGAGCTCGGGGAAGATGCCGCGCGAGTGGTCCGCGTAGTCGAGGAAGAGGACCAGGTCGCCCAGGCAGACCAGGGCGTCGGCGCCCTCGCCCGCCCGTGCGAGAGCCGTGCTGTTGCCGTGCACGTCGCTGACCACGTGAACCCTCATAGCGCCTCCATACGGATCACCCTAGGCGCTGCGGCCGGGCCTCCGGTAGGGCTGCGACCTGCGGTTACGCCGGTGGTTACTTCCGGGTCACCGAACGGAGGGGCTAGGGTGCGTCGGAGCAGTCCCGCGGCATGTGACGCAGAGAACATCTGGGCGCAGCCCCCTATTCGAAAGCCGTACTGGTGGGTAACGTCCGGGCAGTCCACTACCCCCCTTGCCTGATCATGGACCGCAGCCGAGCAGCGCCCCTCGAAGACGCGGCGGCGCCGGCGCCCGACGAGGAGCAGCAGTCTTGCGCGAGTTCAGCCTTCCGGCCCTCTATGAGGTCCCTGCGGACGGAAACCTGACGGATCTGATCCGCCGCAACGCCGCGCAGCGCCCCGATGTCGTCGTCATAGGCCGCAAGGCCGGCAACCGCTGGGAGGACGTCACCGCCGCCGCCTTCCTCGCCGAGGTCCGCACGGCCGCCAAGGGCCTGATCGCCTCCGGTGTGCGGCCGGGCGACCGGGTCGCGCTGATGTCCCGCACCCGCTACGAGTGGACGCTGCTGGACTTCGCGATCTGGAGCGCCGGCGGCGTGACCGTGCCGGTGTACGAGACCAGCTCGGCCGAGCAGATCCAGTGGATCCTCAGCGACTCCGGCGCGGTCGGCTGCATCGTCGAGAGCGCCGCCCACGAGGCGGCCGTCGAGTCCGTGAAGGACCGGCTGCCCGAGCTCGCCCACGTCTGGCAGATCGAGGCCGGCGCCGTCGAGCGGCTGCGCGAGGCCGGCGCCGGCGTCACCGACGAGGAGGTCGACGAGCGCAGCGCCCTCGCGAACGCCGACTCGCCCGCGACCATCGTCTACACCTCCGGCACCACGGGCCGCCCCAAGGGCTGCGTCCTGACCCACCGCGCGTTCTTCGCCGAGTGCGGCAACGCCGTGGAGCGGCTCAAGCCGCTGTTCAACACGGGCGACTCGTCCGTCCTGCTCTTCCTCCCCACCGCCCACGTCTTCGGGCGCCTGGTGGAGATCTCCGCGATGCTCGCGCCGATCCGCCTGGGCTGCGTGCCCGACATCCGCAACCTGACGGACGAGCTCGCCTCCTTCCGCCCGACCCTGATCCTGGGCGTGCCCCGCGTCTTCGAGAAGGTCTACAACGGCGCCCGCGCCAAGGCCCAGGCCGACGGCAAGGGCAAGATCTTCGACAAGGCCGCGGACACCGCCATCGCCTACAGCCGCGCCCTGGACGCCCCCTCCGGGCCGGGCCTCGGCCTGCGCCTGAAGCACGCCGTCTTCGACAAGCTCGTCTACGGCAAGCTGCGGGCGGTCCTCGGCGGCCGGGCGACCCACGCCATCTCCGGCGGCGGGCCGCTGGGCGAGCGCCTGGGCCACTTCTACCGCGGCATCGGCTTCACCGTCCTGGAGGGCTACGGCCTGACCGAGTCCTGCGCCGCGACCGCGTTCAACCCCTGGGACCGGCCGAAGATCGGCACGGTCGGGCAGCCGCTGCCCGGCTCGGTGGTGCGCATCGCCGACGACGGCGAGGTGCTGCTGCACGGCGAGCACCTCTTCCAGGGCTACTGGAACAACGAGGCGGCCACCGAGGAGGCGATGTCCGACGCCTGGTTCCACACCGGCGACCTCGGCACGCTCGACGAGGACGGCTACCTCACGATCACCGGCCGCAAGAAGGAGATCATCGTCACCGCGGGCGGCAAGAACGTCGCCCCGGCCGTGATCGAGGACCGCATCCGGGCCCACGCCCTGATCGCCGAGTGCATGGTCGTCGGTGACGCCCGCCCCTTCGTCGGCGCGCTCATCACCCTCGACGAGGACTTCCTGCCGCGCTGGCTCGCCGACCACGGCAAGCCGGCCGGGACGACGCCGGCCGAGCTGGCCGAGGACCCCGACCTGCTGGCGGACGTGCAGAAGGCCGTCGACGACGGCAACGCGGCGGTGTCGAAGGCGGAGTCGGTGCGCAAGTTCCGCATCCTGCCCGCGCAGTTCACGGAGGCGTCGGGACACGTGACGCCGTCGCTGAAGCTGAAGCGGAACGTGGTGGCGAAGGACTTCGCGGACGAGATCGAGGCGATCTACCGCGCGTAGCGCGGGGCGGCCACCGGGCTTCCGGTGGCCGCGGTCGCCCGTACAGCGGCTACAGCAGTTCCTTCAGGCGCTCGGCCAGGAGGTCCCAGCGCCACTTCTCCTCCACCCACTGCCGGCCCCGCGCGCCCATGCGCGCGCGCAGCTCCGGGTCGCGCAGCAGCGTCACGATGCGGTCCGCGGCCTGGGCCGGCGAGCCGCCCTTCACCACATAGCCCGTCTCGCCCTCCAGGACCGCGTCCGGCGCGCCGCCCGAGTCGCCGGCGACGACCGGCAGGCCCGTCGCCGACGCCTCCAGGTAGACGATGCCGAGCCCTTCGACGTCGAGGCCGCCGCGGCGCGTGCGGCAGGGCATGGCGAAGACGTCGCCCGCCCCGTAGTGCGCGGGCAGCTCCTCCCACGGCACGGCGCCCGTGAAGCGCACGGCGCGGGCGACGCCCGTCTCCTCGGCCAGCTTCCGCAGGTCGTCCTCGTACGGGCCGCCGCCGACGACGAGCAGCACCGCGTCGGGTACGGCCGCCAGGATCCGGGGCATGGCGAGGATCAGCGTGTCCTGGCCCTTGCGCGGCACGAGCCGCGAGACGCACACCACCACGGGCCGGTCCGCGAGACCGAGCCGGGCCCGGACCTCGTCGCCGCCGGAGCCCGGGTGGAAGGTCTTCTCGTCCACGCCCGGCGGCAGTTGCACCATGCGGGACGCCGCCTCGTCCGTCAGCGCGGAGGCGATCCGCGAGCGGGTGTACTCGCCCAGATAGGTGAGGGTGTCGGTGCCCTCGCCGATCCGCCGCAGCAGTTGCCGTGACGCGGGCAGCTGCGCCCAGCCGGCCTCGTGCCCGTGCGTCGTTGCGACCAGGCGGCGCGCGCCCGCCTTGCGCAGGGCCGGGGCCATGAGCCCGAGCGGGGCCGCGGCCCCGAACCACACCGAGGTGCAGCCGTGTTCGCGCAGCAGGCCGGTGACGCGCCGCGTTATCCGGGGCGTCGGCAGCAGCATGGTGGTGCGGTCGCGGACGACCGTGAACGGCTGCTCGGCGTCGAAGCGCGCGGTGGCCTCCGCGCCCTCCTGGCCGCGCTTCCAGGTGGAGGCGTAGACGACGATGCCCGACGGGTCCAGGCGCAGCGCCATGTTGTGCAGGAACGCCTGGATGCCGCCGGGGCGGGGCGGGAAGTCGTTGGTGACGACGAGGGTCTTGTCCATCGCCGTCCGACAGTACCGGGTGCGATCGGGGGCAGTCGGGGGCCCGTCCCGCCACGTCACCGCACATGGACCCGCCGGGGCGGCATCATGCCTTGCAGTAGCGGCGCGTGTACGGCGTGTAGTCACCGTGAAGGGCGAGGTGGATATGGCGGGCAGGGGTTTGCGGCTCTCGGTCGCGGTGTGGGCCGTCACCCGGGCCGTGCTGCTGATGTGCGTGCTGCGGATGTGGGTGATGCCCGGGTCGGACGTCTCCGTCGACATCGAGGTGATCTACCAGGGCTGGTACGGGGTGCTGCGCACCGGCACCTTCCCGTACGACGACGTCACCTGGCAGTACCCGCCGGCCGCCGCCCTCGCCGTGCTCGCCCCCGGCCTGCTGCCGTTCCTCGACTACGCCCCCGCCTTCTTCGTCGTGTGCTTCCTCGCGGACGCCGCGGTCTACGCGCTGCTGCTGTACGCGGTGCGGGGCGGGCGGCGCCCGGCCGCCGGGGTGTGGGCGTGGGTGGCCGGCGTCCCGCTGCTCGGCCCCATCGTCTACGCCCGCTACGACGTGATGGTCACGGCCGTCGCGGTGGCCGCCCTGCTCGCGGCGGGCCGCCGGGCCCGGCTCTCCGGCGCCCTCACGGCCTTCGGGGCGCTGCTGAAGGTGTGGCCGGTGCTGCTGCTCGTCGGCACGGAGCGGGGGCCGCGCACGCGCTCGGCGTGGAGCGCGGCGGCGGTGACGGCCGCGGTGCTCGGGCTGCTGTTCGCCGCGGCGATGCCGGGGGCGCTGGCCTTCCTGACCTTCCAGCGGGACCGGGGCACGGAGGTGGAGTCCCTGGGCTCGCTCGTCTTCCACCTGGGGCGGCACGCCGGCTGGCACGGGCACGCGCGGCTGCACTACGGCTCTGTCGAGTTCCTCGGCCCGTACGTCCACACCGTGAGCCGGCTCGCGCTCGCGCTGAGCGTGCTGGCGTTCGCCTGGCTGCTGCTGTGGCGCGTGCGCGCGCGGCGGTTCACGGCGTGCACGCCGTACGAGGCGGCGTTCGCGGCGGTGCTGCTGTTCACCACGACCAGCCGGGTGATCAGCCCGCAGTACGTGGTGTGGCTGCTCGGGCTGGCGGCGGTGTGCCTGACGATGGGTACGACGCGGCAGCGGCTGCCGATCGCTCTCGTGCTGCTGGCCGCGCCGCTGACGCAGCTGGAGTTCCCGATCTGGTTCTCCCACGTCGTCGCCAGCGACAAGCTGGGCGTGGCCACGCTGACCCTGCGGAACGGGTTGCTGGTCGTGGCGACGTGGATCGCGTGCGCGCGGCTGTGGCGCGAAACGGTGTCCGTACCGGGGACGCGGGACGCCCCCGACGACCCCCCTTCGGAACAGGAACGGGTACCGGTCCCGGTCGGAGGCGGCTGATCCGCCGCCGGGCGTGCACCTTGCCGCAGGCAAGAAAAATCCGCCGCGACGGCGCGCAACCCCCACCGGAGGTGTCCGGCGGTGCCGGGCCCCGCTCAAGCCGGACGTACCGGATCAACCCGCCCGCAGCTGCTCCGCCATGAAGCCGCGCCAGCGGGCCGTGAACTCGGACGGTGAGACGCCGAGGACGGCGCGCAGCGCATCCTCGACCGCGCCGTCGCGGCGGCCGTGCTCCCCCACCGCGCGGTAGAACGCGACGAGTTTCTCCTCGCTCCACCGCTCGGCGATCAGACGGCAGGCCAGCCACCCCTCCTCGTACGCGCGGGCGAGCTTCCCCGCCTCCCCGGCGAAGCCGAAGTCGGGGTCGCCGGGGAGCTCCCCGGGGAGCCGGCCCGCCGCGGCCGCGCGGGCGAGCTCGGGCGCGGCCTGGCGCGCGGTGCGGCCCGTGCCGCGGTAGGCGGCCCAGTCGGCGAAGCCCTCGGACAGCCACAGCGGCGTGGCCTTCGTCGTCTTGG
This sequence comes from Streptomyces sp. URMC 127, assembly GCF_051386535.1. NCBI lineage: Bacteria > Bacillati > Actinomycetota > Actinomycetes > Kitasatosporales > Streptomycetaceae > Streptomyces > Streptomyces sp. URMC 127. Next base: position 43,484 of record NZ_JBPQTW010000022.1, on the reverse strand, counting down.
CGCGCGTGGCGACGTGCGCGGTCTCGTGGGTGAGGACGATGCGCCGCCCGAACTCGCCGAGGACGCCGTACGCCTCGGGGTTGACGATGATGCGGTCCGCCGGCGCGGCGGCGCCCGTGCCGCCCGCCTCGCCGGTGGTGACGGCGGCGATGCCCCGGTAGTTGGAGACGGGCGAGTCCAGGAGCGCGGCCATCCGCTCCAGCGAGGCCGGCATCTCGACGACGACCCGCCCCGGCCACTCGCGCGGCCCGGCGTGCCAGGCGGCGCCCACGGCGGGCACGGCCTTGTCGGCGAGGCCGGCGAGGGCGCGCAGCCGCTCGCGGTCCTGGCCGACGCCGAGGACGAGGCTGCGCTCGCCGCGGACGACGGTGACGGGGCCCTGCTGCCACAGCTGCCGGCCGCCCCGCTGGGCGGCCTCCGCGGCCACGTACCACTGCCCGCCCCGTTCGACGAGGGTGAGCCGGGTGCGGGTCGTGACGGGGACGCCGTCGTAGCCGGCCAGCCGGTACCGCAGCTCGGCGTCGACCGCGACCCGCCGCCCGCCGCCGTCGCCGCGCTCCGGGGTGAAGCCGCCCGTGCGCAGGAGCCGGTAGTCCCAGGAGGCGAGCGGCACGGCGGCGAGGTTGGCGAAGACGCGGCGCTGCTCGGCGCGGTAGCCCTCGGCGTCCGGGTCGACGGCGGCCAGGAAGGCGCTCTCGTCGCGGTTGCGGACGCCGGCGGCCCACCGGTCGAGGGCGCCCTGCAGGGCCCGGTCCCGGGCGCCGGATCCGCCGGTGAGGCCGGAGCAGCCGGTCAGGCAGCCGAGGACGGCCTGGAGGGCCAGCAGGGCGCACACCACGCGGCGGCGGGCCGGCCCGCGGCCGCCGCCCGCCCGCGCGCTCCCGCGTCCGCTCCTCCGCCACCGGCCCGTCACGTCCCGCATCGTACGAGCCGCGCGGCCCCCGGCGTGTGTTCAGGGCCGGGTCACGGCCGGGTCACGGAGGAAATCGGCATCATGTTGGCCGGGTCGTAGCGCACGCGGGCGCCGGGGTAGGGCGCGTGCACGACCTGTCCGTTGCCCACGTACATGCCCACGTGGCTGGCGTCGTCGCGGTAGATGACCAGGTCGCCGGGGCGGGCCTCGGACAGCGGGACGTGCCGCCCGGCGTTGCGCTGGGCCTGGGAGGTGCGCGGCAGGCCGACCCCGGCCCGGCCGTACGCCCACTGCATGAGCCCGGAGCAGTCGAAGGCGCCGGGCCCGTTCGCGCCCCAGGCGTAGGGCGAGCCGACGGCGGAGCGGGCGGCCATGGCGGCCGCGGCGCCGCGGCCGGAGAAGGCGGTGAGGTCCTGCGGCCCGCCGCCGGGCTCCCCGCCGGGGTGGTCCAGGGTGCGGGCGCCGCCGGAGCGGGAGGCGCGCGCGTAGGCCCGGCGGTCGGCCTCGGGCAGGGCGTTCAGCAGCCGGCGGGCCGTGGCGAGCTTGCTCTCGACCTCGCGCTTGTGGTGCTCGACGGCCTTGCGGGTCTCCTCCAGCTCGCCCAGCATCCGGGCGGCTTCGGTGCGCTCCTGGCGGAGCGCCCGCTGGGCGCCCAGGAGGGCCTTGAGCTGTTCGCCCTGGCGGTCGGAGACCCGGTCGAGGGTGGCGGCGCGCTCCAGGTAGCCGTCGGGGTCGGAGGAGAGGAGCAGCTGGAGGGCGGGGTCGACGGCGCCGCTGCGGTACTGCGCGGCGGCGAGCATGCCGAGGGCGGTGCGCATGTGGTTGACGCGCTCCTGGCCGCGGGCCACGCGGTCGGTGGCCTCGGCGACCTTGCGGCGGAGCTCGCCGGCGCGCTCGCCCGCTTCGTTGAACTTCTCGGTGGCCCGTTCGGCCTGTTCGTAGAGCCGGTCGACCTGCGACTTGACGGTGCCTCGCGACCGGTCGCCGGGGGCGGTGTCGCTCGGCCGCGCTCCGGCCGGGGGTGCCATGGCGGCCGCCGCCGTGGCCACGGCGGCGGACAGGACGGTGACCCGGACGGTCTGGGTGAGACCGGACTGCGAAGAACGGCGGTGGGACGCCACGGGTTGCCGCACTCCCTTCGTTGCTGCGCTGCGGGCGCGGTCGGGACGTGCCGCCGCAGCGCCAGACAGTAGCGGCGCGCTCACCCCGCGTTCAAAGACCGCCGGGGGTGGGAATGGGACGGGAATGCGGACGCCCCGCCGGAGACGCAGGTCACCGGCGGGGCGTGGAGTCAGCGCGGGCCCCCGCGTTTCGCCCGAACGGGCGGCGCGGTCAGCCGTTCGGCCCAGTGGCGGGCCGGTCCGTCAGCCTATGCGGACGCCGAACTGGAAGGGCATGTTGCCCATCGACTCGTAGCGCACGTTGGCGCCCGGCTTGGGGGCGTGCAGGGTCATGCCGTTGCCCGCGTAGAGGCCGATGTGGTGCAGGTCGCCGTAGAAGAGCACCAGGTCGCCGGGCTTGAGCTGGCTCTGGTCGTAGATGCGGGTGCCGGCGTTGGCCTGGTCCTGGGAGATCCGCGGGAGGGTGACGCCGGCCTGGGCGTAGGCCCAGCCGGTCAGCCCGGAGCAGTCGAAGGAGCCCGGCCCGGTCGCGCCCCACACGTACGGGGCGCCGATCTTGCCCTGGGCGGCGGCGAGCGCCGCGGCGGCGCGGCCCGAGGTGGGCACGTCCTTGCCGAGGTCGGGGCGGGAGCTGTCGCGGCCGGCGCGGGCGCCGTCGCCGCCCTTGCCGCCGCCCTCGGCAGCCTTCTCCTTCTCCCCCATGACCTCGGCGCGCTCGGCGGCGGTGAGGGTGTTGAGCTGCTCCTTGGCGGCGGCGAGCTTCTCCTGGACGGCCTCCTTCTGCTCGCCGAGCACCTTGCGGGTCTCCGCGAGGTCCTTGAGCTTGCCGGAGGCCTCCTGGCGCTGCTGCTTGAGCACGCGCTGCTTCTCGGAGATCTGCTTGAGGGTGCCGGCCTGCTTGGCGCTCACCTGGCTGAGCGTCGAGGCCTTGTCGAGGTAGCCGTCCGGGTCGGAGGAGAGGAGCAGCTGCAGCGAGGGGTCGACGGCGCCGCTGCGGTACTGCGCGGTGGCGAGCGAACCGAGGCTGTTGCGCAGCTTGTTGATCTCCTCCTGGCCGCGGGCGACCTTGTCCTGGAGATCGGTGACCTGCTTGTCGAGCTTGTCCTGCTTCTCCTTGGCCCCGTTGTACTTCTCCGTGGCCTGCTCGGCCTCTTCGTAGTACTTGTCGACCTTCTCCTTGACCTCCGCCTTGGAGGCCTTCGGGTCGGCGTGTGCGGCCTGCGAGGTGAGGGCGACGGCGGCGGCTGCGGTCGCCGTCAGGACGGTCACCCGGGCGCGGCCCGGCTGCTTGGGTCGACGGTGGGACGCCACGGAGACGAGCTCCTTCTTCCTCGGCCGCCACCCCACGCCGAAGTAGGCGGTTCGGGCGGGACCTTCACCGTCACCCCTATTGGATGATCAACCGGGCGAAGGTTCGAGGCCCGACCTTAGTGACACCGGAGTGATCCGTTCAAATCCTCATCAGAAAAATCTCGCGCCCCAAGCGAAGCTTTACCAACATGACACATCCGGTGACGGCCGCTTGACCGTCGGACACCGGCGCGTGACCGTCAGGTACGGGCAAGTCGCTTGAGGAGCAGGGCCGATGCCACCGGGCGGGCGCCCGCCTTCGCGACGCCGTCGGCGACCTCGCGGTCGGTGGAGACCACCACGACCGGCCGGCCCGGCGGCTCGGCCCGCACCAGCTGGCGGATCAGCTCGTCGGCGGTGACCCCGGGCTTGCTGAAGAGCACGCGCACGCCGCGCGGCGGCGCGAGCAGGACGGGCGCGGCCAGCTCGGCCCCGTCGAAGACGCACGTGACCTCGGCGCCCGTCTGCGCGGCCAGCATGGCGAGCCCGCCCAGCAGCCGGAGCCGCTGCTTGTCCAGCGGCATCGTCGGATAGCCGGTCTTGGTGACGTTGTAGCCGTCGACCACGAGATGGGCCTGAGGCAGCGCCAGCAGCTGGTCCAGGAGGGCCGGGTCGGTCTCGGACAGAGCGCGCGTGGCGATGTCCTTCGGCGTCATCCGGCCGGGCTCCACGGCGTCGACCGTGTCCGCCGGGTGGACGGAGACGGGCGGCAGCGCCAGCTCGCGCCGCAGCCCCTGGGCCGCGTCCAACACGGTGTCGAGCAGGAGGCGCAGGCGCATGTCCTCCACGCTGCGGCCCTCGCGCACCGCGCGGCGGCTGGCCTCCAGCGCGGCCTCGGCCTCCGACAGCCGCGTCTTCAGCCGCCGCGCCTCGCCCAGCGCCGCCGCCTTCTCGGCCGCGCCGGCCGCGCGCGCGGCCTCCAGCTCGGTCTCCGCCTTGCGCAGCGCGGCCTCGCCGCGCCGCACGTCGGCCAGGGCGCTGCGCAGCTTGCGCTGCAGCGCGTCCGTCTCCCTGCGGACGGCCTCCAGCTCGGCGCGGATCCGCTCGGTCTCGGCGCGGGCCGCTGCCCGCGCCTCCGCCAGCTCCTCGCGCAGCCGCCGCAGTTCGCGCTGGGCCTCCTCGCCGGCGCGCTCCGCGGTCGCCCGCTGCGCCTCCTCGCCGGCCGCCGTGACGAGCTTGACCCAGCCGGCGGGCCGCAGCACGTAGGCCATGGCCGCGACGTCCTCCGGGTCGGCGGCCGCCGGCGGCGAACCCGCGTCCAGCGCCTCGGCGAGCTCCGAGCCCGTCTCGCGCAGCCGGGCCGAGACGCGCTGGCGGAAGGCGGGGTCGTTCTCCACCGCCGCCGCCATCGCGTTGCCCGCGAACTTGGCCCGCCGGCTCGGCGTGAACCGGGAGTACTGCCGCAGCGCCGCCGGGAGTTCGGCCACGGTCAGGCCGCCGAACGCCTCCGCCACCAGGCCGATGACCCGGCGCCGCACGCCCTCCGGCAACGGTCGGTCGAGCACCTCGGCAGCGCCGTCGGTCCCACCGGTGTCACCAGGCCCACCGGCCGCCTCCGCGCCACCCGTGTGCTCCACCACCGCTCACCGCTCCCGTTCTTCAGGCCTTCGCGCCCGGCCGGTCCACCAGCTCGACCTGGTCGACCGCGTTGCACCAGCGGCAACGCACGGACTCGATGGTCTCACTGACCACCTCGCGTTCCTCCACGCGCGGCTCGCCGGCGAGATCGAGGTGCACGAATTCCACGGCTTTGGTCGTACGCGTCACATCGAACCGGGTGAGATTGCCGCACAGCGCGCAGCGCCACCGGGTCCCGGCTGTCGGCTGGGGAACGCCCATCGTGTCGTCCGTCCTCGTCAAGTCCATCGAACTGCGGGTGTGCTTCCCGTAACCCTACGGCCTGATGGTCATGCGGCGCGGAGCGCGGGCCCGCTTCGGCGGCCCGGCGAGGCACTCTGTGGGCTTTGCTGCCCGTACGTCATGATCTGGTCATGTTCGGAAAGGCGGGCAAGGCTCCCCTCGTCACCTACGGCCTCATCGGCGCCTGCTCGGTGGTGTTCGCGCTCGGCCCCGCGTCGGGGCTCACGGCCCCGCTGACCGGCGGCAGCGGCAGCGGCCTCCTGGCCGCGCAGGCCGCCTACTTCGAGCGGTGGGGCGTGGTGCCGGAGGAGCTCTGGAACGGGCCCGCGGCGGAGCTGATCACCCCGCTCACCGCGCTCTTCGTGCACGGCAACTGGCTGCATCTGCTCGGGAACATGCTCTTCCTCTACGTCTTCGGCGCGATGGCCGAGGACCGCATGGGCCGGGGGGCCTTCGCCCTCTTCTACCTCGCCGCCGGGGTGCTGGCACTGCTCGGCTACGCCGTCGTGCACGCCGGCTCCGACCGGACGCTCGTCGGCGCCTCCGGGGCGATCTCCGGCGTGCTCGGGGCCTTCCTCTACCTCTTCCCCCGGGCCCGCGTCACCAGTCTCTTCCCGTTCCTCTTCTTCCTGCCGCTGCGCTTCCCGGCCTGGGCCGTGCTGCTCTTCTGGTTCGCCCTGCAGTGGGCCGCCGCCCGCTCGGCGGGCGACCGGCCCGGCGTCGCCTACCTCGCCCACGTCGTGGGCTTCGCCCTCGGCTTCCTGTACGCGTGGGCGAGGTACGGGCGTACGACTAGAGTGAAGCGGGGCTGCCCCCCGACCCCCGATAGGAGCCCGCCGTGATCACTTCGATCGTCCTGATCAAGACCGACGTCGACCGGATCCCCGAGATCGCCGAGCAGATCGCGGCGATCGAGGGCGTGAGCGAGGTGTACTCGGTCACCGGGGCGCACGACCTGATCGCCATGGTCCGGGTGGCCCGCCACGACGATCTGGCCGACGTCATCCCCGGGCGCATCAGCAAGGTGCCGGGGGTTGCGTCGACGGAGACGCACATTGCGTTCCGCACGTATTCGCAGCACGACCTGGAGGCGGCGTTCGCCATCGGCCTCGAAGCGTAGGCCGGGGCCAGGGTTTGTCCGGCACCGCCGGTCAGCCCGGTGGGGGTTGCCCGCCGCTGCGGCGGAGGAGAAGGCCCCGGTCCCACCCTTTCGCCGTTTCCCCCTGCGGGGGGCCGGGGGGCTTGCCCCCCCGTTTCGGGAAGGGGCGGGTCAGGGGAATCACCCCCGCCGCAGCGGCGATCAGCCACAGCGATCGTGACCGGCGGTGCCGGACCGGCGCGGCCCGCCGTCAGGCGACCGGCACACACCGCCCACCCTCCGTCCGGTAGGACCACTTCGCTCCGTCGCGGACGAGCTCACCGACCGCCGTCACGAAGCGCTCGACGTGCTCGTCGGGCGTGCCCGCACCGAAGCTGACCCGGATCGCGTTGAGGGGCGCCCCCTCGTCGGAGCCGCACCCGCCGTCCGCCGAGGACGCACCGCCCACCAGCGTCCGCACCAGCGGATGCGCGCAGAAGAGGCCGTCCCGGACGCCGATCCCGTACTCCGCGGAGAGCGCCGCCGCGAAGTGCGAGCTGTTCCAGCCGTCGACGGTGAACGAGAGCACGCCCACGCTCGGGGCGTCCGGCCCGAACAGCGACAGCACCCGCACCCCCGGCACCGCCGCGAGCCCCTCCCGCACCCGGGCGATGAGCTCCCGCTCCCGCTCGGCGAGCCGGTCGAAGCCCGCCTCGGTGAGCGCCTTGCAGGCGGAGGCGATGGCGTAGGCGCCGATGACGTTGGGCGAGCCGGCCTCGTGCCGGGCGACGCCCTCGTGCCAGTCGACCTCCACCTCGCCGGCGGCGCCCCGGGCGACGCGCCGGCTCGCGCCGCCGCCCGCCAGGTAGGGCTCGGCGTCCCGGAGCCAGTCGGCGCGCCCGGCGAGCACGCCCGCGCCGAAGGGGGCGTACAGCTTGTGCCCGGAGAAGGCGACCCAGTCCGTGTCCAGCTCGGCGATGTCCACCCGCTGGTGGGGCACGAGCTGGGCCGCGTCGACCACGATCCGCGCGCCGTGGGCGTGCGCCGCGGCCGCCAGCTCCCGCACGGGCCACAGTTCGCCGGTCACGTTGGACGCGCCGGTCACGCACACGAGCGCCGTCCCGTAGGGCTCGCGGGCCGCAAGCGCCCGCTCCAGCGTCTCGACCGCCTGCGCCGGGGTGCGCGGGGCGGCCAGGTAGGTCACGGCGACGTCCGCGCGCCGCTCCCAGGGCAGCAGTGCCGCGTGGTGCTCGGTCTCGAAGACGAACACGCGGGTGCCGGCGGGCAGTACGGCGGCGAGCAGGTTGAGGGAGTCGGTGGTCGAGCGGGTGAAGACGACCTGGTCGTCGTCCCGGCAGCCGAGGAACTCCGCGACGTCCGCCCGGCTGTTCTCGAACAGCTCGGTCGACAGCTGCGAGAGGTATCCCGCGCCGCGGTGCACGCTGCCGTAGTAGGGCGCGTACGCCGCCACGTCGTCCCAGACGCGCTGCAGGGCGGGCGCGCTGGCCGCGTAGTCCAGGGCCGCGTAGGTCACCTCTCCCCCGGTGACCAGCGGGACGCGGACATCACACCCCAGAACCGGCAGAGGGGTGCAAACGGGGCGGTCGGTGGCAAGGGTGGGGACGGACATGGCGAACTCCCGTAAGAAGGCAGGCGAATTCCACCGCGCGACGGCGCGGGAAGGGGAAGGAAGGTATGCGGAAAAGGGGCTCTTCGAGCCCTATCGCATTCGCTGAACCACGGAAGGAACTCCCTCGGCAACCAGGATCCCTGGCGAGGGATCCGCGCTTGCCGCAGACCTCGCTGCCTGCGACCTGGTCATCACCCGGGGCACCCCGCCACGGAAGGAGGGTTGCCGGACAGCGGGCCGGGGCCGTGTCGCTGTCACTCGTGACCTTGGCCAGGAGTATGGCACAGCTGATCGCCGTGCGAAAAGGGCGTCCGCATCACGGACGCCCCCTTCCCGCACGGCCTCAGGCGTTACGACCTCAGGCGTTACGACCTCACGCGTTGCTGGCCGCGACCCAGCGTTCGAGCGCCCGCCGCGCCGCACCCGAGTCGACGGACTCGGCGGCCCGCTCCAGGCCCGCGGCGATCTGCTCCGTCAGCGGCGCCTCCGTGGGCGCCAACGCCACCAGCGCCGCCGCGGAGTTGAGGAGCACCGCGTCCCGTACGGGACCGGTCTCGCCGGCCAGCACCCGCCGCGCCACGTCCGCGTTGTACGACGCGTCGGCCCCCCGCAGCGCCTCCACGGGCACCAGGCCGATGCCCACGTCCCGCGGGTCGAAGGCCTCCTCGCGGACCGTGCCGCCGGAGACCACCCACACCCGGGAGGTCGCGGTCGTGGTGAGCTCGTCCAGGCCGTCGTCGCCGCGGAAGACCAGCGCCGAGGAGCCGCGCTCGGCGAGCACCCCGGCGAGGATCGGCGCCATCCGCGGGTCGGCGACGCCGGTCGCCTGCGCCCGCACCTTGGCGGGGTTGGTGAGCGGGCCCAGCACGTTGAAGGTGGTCCGGATGCCCAGCTCGCGCCGCGCCGCGGCCACGTGCCGCAGCGAGGGGTGGAACTTCACGGCGAAGCAGAAGGTGATCCCGGCCTCCTCGGCCACCTCCACGACCCGCCGCGGGGTGAGGTCGAGGTTGACGCCCAGCTTCTCCAGGACGTCCGAGGCCCCGCTGGCGGAGGACGCCGCGCGGTTGCCGTGCTTGACGACCTTCGCGCCGGTGCCGGCCACGACGATCGAGGACATGGTGGAGATGTTGACGGTCTTGGCGCCGTCGCCGCCGGTGCCGACGATGTCCACGCTCGGGCCCGGCACCTCGATCAGCCGGGCGTGCTCGTACATCGCGCGCACCAGGCCGGAGATCTCGGCGACCGTCTCGCCCTTGGCGCGCAGGGAGACCAGGAAGCCCGCGATCTGCGCGTCGGTGGCCTCGCCGCGCATGATCCGGTCCATGGCCCAGGCGGTGTCGTCGGCGGTGAGGTCGCGGCCGGTGAGGAGGGCGTCCAGCAGACCCGGCCAGGAGGGGGCCACCGCGCTGTCGCCGCCTGCCGGGGTCACAACGTTCATGGTCCACGCTCCTGGTGGTCGGTCCGGAGGGCCGGGGTCCTCCCGGGGGCCCTGCCCGCCCAGCCTATCCACCCCGCAGGACAGCGAAGAGCCCCGTCCAGGGCCTGGACGGGGCTCTCGCTGTGGCGATCAGCGATCAGGGTGGATCAGCGGGTGATCCGGAGATCAGTGGTGGCCGTGGCCGCTCGTGATCTCCTCGTACTCCTCGCGGGTGGCCTTGGGGATCTGGGTCCCCTCGCCGTAGAAGCCCTTGGAGAGCTTCACCCGCAGGCGCTGGCCGGCGCCGGCCTTGCGGGCCACGCCGTTCTCGTCGTACTCCGGCTCCAGCTCGAGCGGCCTGGGCTGCTCGTGCGCCGTGAGGGTGTGCAGCTGCTCCTGCGAGAGCGGCTCGTGGACCTCGACGAACTCACCGTGCGGCAGCCGCTTGATGATGCCGGACTCGCGCCCGTGCAGCACCTTGTCGCGGTCGCGGCGCTGCAGGCCCATGCAGATCCGGCGGGTGGCGATGAACGTCAGGACCGGGATCACGAAGAAGCCGATGCGGACGAACCAGGTGATGGCGTTGATCGACAGGTGGAAGTGGGTGGCCCACAGGTCGTTTCCACCACCGACCAGCATCACGAAGTACGCGGCGATCCAGGCGGCACCGAAGGCGGTGCGCGTCGGGGCGTTGCGCGGGCGGTCCAGCAGGTGGTGCTCGCGCTTGTCACCGGTGACCCAGGACTCGATGAACGGCCAGACGGCGATCGCACCGAGCACCAGCGGGAAGATGACCAGCGGGATGAACACGCCCAGGACGAGCGTGTGGCCCCACAGGTTGATCTCCCAGCCCGGCATGACACGGATCAGACCCTCGGCGAAGCCCATGTACCAGTCGGGCTGGGCGCCGGTGGACACCTGGTCCGGGCGGTACGGGCCGATGGCCCAGATCGGGTTGATCGAGGCGATCGCCGCGATGGCCGCGATGATGCCGAAGACCAGGAAGAAGAAGCCACCGGCCTTGGCCATGTAGACCGGCATCAGCGGGAGGCCGACGACGTTCTTGTTGGTCCGGCCCGGGCCGGGGAACTGCGTGTGCTTGTGGTAGATCACGAGGATCAGGTGGGCCACGAGCAGGCCGAGCATGATGCCCGGCAGCAGCAGGACGTGGATGGAGAAGAACCGCGGCACGAAGTCCGAGCCGGGGAACTCGCCGCCGAAGAGGAACATCGAGATGTACGTGCCGACGATCGGCACGGACAGGATCGCGCCCTCCATGAAGCGGACACCGGTGCCGGAGAGCAGGTCGTCCGGGAGCGAGTAACCGGTGAAGCCGGTGAACATGCCGAGGACGAACAGCAGGAAGCCGAACAGCCAGTTGACCTCACGCGGCTTGCGGAACGCGCCGGTGAAGAACACGCGCATCATGTGCACGAACATGCCCGCGAGGAAGATCAGGGCAGCCCAGTGGTGGATCTGCCGGATGAGCAGACCGCCGCGCACGTCGAAGCTGATGTTCAGGGTGGAGGCGAAGGCCTCCGACATCCGCATGCCCTGCATCGGGACGTACGGACCGTGGTAGACGACCTCTTCCATGCTGGGGTGGAAGAACAGCGTCAGGTACACACCCGTGAGGATGATGATGACGAAGCTGTAGAGGCAGACCTCGCCCAGCATGAAGGACCAGTGGTCCGGGAAGATCTTCCGCATGTTGGCCTTGGCCAGGGAGTAGATCCCGAGGCGGCCGTCGGCCCAGTCGGCTACCCGCTCGCCTGCGGGCGCCTTGCGGCGGCCCGGCGCACCGGGCTGGTTGGTGGTCGTAGTGCTCATCCGCGCTCCCAGTAGGCAGGACCGACGGGCTCGGCGAAGTCGCCCATGGCCTCAAGGTAGCCCTTGTCGTTGACCTTGATCCGCAGCTGCGGAAGGGCGTGGCCGGCCGGGCCGAAGATCACGCGTCCGCCGTCGGAAAGGTCGAAGGTGGACTGGTGGCAGGGGCACAGCACGTGGTGCGTCTGCTGCTCGTAGAGGCTGATCGGGCAGCCGACGTGGGTGCAGATCTTGGAGAACGCGACGATGCCGTCGGCCGACCAGTCGAGCTCGCGCTTGTCCTTGATGTTCTCCGGGCGGAGCCGGACGATCATCAGGGCTGCCTTGGCGATCTCCTTCTGGAAGTCGTGGTCCTCCTCCTTCATGCCCTCGGGCATGGCGAAGGTGAGGGAGCCGACCTGGATGTCCTCGGGACGCAGCGGCTGCAGCGTGTTCTGGTTGATCAGCATCTTGCCCTCGGACCAGGCGGTCTTGCGGAGCTTGGTGCCCGGCAGCGGTCCGAGGTCGCGCAGCAGCATCACGCCGGAGAGCGGCACCAGGGCCAGCGCACCGAACATGGTGTTGCGGATCAGCTTGCGGCGGCCGAAGGCCGACTCCTCCGCGCCCTGCTTGAAGTCCGCCAGGACCTTGGCCTTGACGTCGGGCTCGGCGGAGATGGCGTGGCGCTCGTCGGCGACCTCCACGTCGGACATCAGGGTGCGGGCCCAGTGGACCGCGCCCGCGCCGATGCAGAACAGCGCCACCGCCAGGGTGAGCCCCAGCGAGAAGTTCAGGGCGCTGATGTGGCCGATCGGGAACACGTAGATGTTCTTGTCGACCGGCACGCTCACGTAGGAGGCGATGAAGCCGACGGTGGCCAGCATCGAGAGCAGGAACAGGAAGGCGACCACGCGCTCGGAGCGCTTGGCGGCCCGCTCGTCGATGTCCTGGATGCGGGGCTCGTGCGGCGGCAGGCCGGGGTCGGCGAACGGGTCGCCGGCCGTCTTCGTCACGGCACCGCCGTGCGCGTCCTGCGTGCTCGGCAGGTTCTCTTCTGGAATGTCTTGGCTACTCATGACTTCTTGGCCTTAGCGGTGTGGGCCGCGACCCAGATGGCTACTGCGATCAGCGCGCCCAGGCCGAAGATCCAGGCGAACAGACCCTCGCTGACCGGGCCGAGCCCGCCCAGCTCCAGGCCGCCCGGGCTCTCCGACTTGCTGCTGTTGACCGTGTCGAGGTACGCGATGATGTCCTTCTTGTTCTTCTCCGACATCGTCGTGTCGGGGAAGGAAGGCATGTTCTGCGGGCCGGTCTGCATGGCCTCGTAGATGTGCTTGGGGTTGACGTCCTCAAGCGTGGGGGCGAACTTGCCGTTGGAGAGCGCGCCGCCCTTACCGGTGAAGTTGTGGCACTGGGCGCAGTTGGTGCGGAAGAGCTCCCCGCCCTTGGCGATGTCCGCGCCGTCCGGGCTGTACTGATCCTTGGTCGGGACCGAGGGGCCGGCGCCCAGCGAGGCGATGTACGCGGCGAGCTGGTCGATCTCGGCCTGCGAGTAGATCGCCTTCTTGCGGGGGGCCTGGGCACCCTGCTGCTGGAGCGGCATGCGGCCGGTGGCGACCTGGAAGTCGACGGCCGCGGCGCCCACGCCGACGAGGCTCGGGCCGTCGGTGGTGCCCTGACCGCCGGTGCCGTGGCAGCTTGCGCAGCCCACGGAATAGAGCTTCTTGCCCTCCTCGATGGCGAGGGACTGGGCGGTTTCATCGGCCTTGGCCGTGTCCGCCGGCGCGAACGCGGCGTACAGCCCCCCAGTGACCGCCAGCGCGAAGAGTAGGACGACGACCGCCGCCAGCGGATGGCGTCGTCGTGCGGAGAGCTTTTTCACGGATTACCCCGGTGTCAGGATCTTCTGCGTCGATCTGGACTGTTGGTCCGGTGCGGGACGGGACCGATTACTTGATCAAGTAGATCGTGGCGAAGAGGCCGATCCACACCACGTCGACGAAGTGCCAGTAGTAGGACACGACGATGGCCGCCGTCGCCTGGTGGTGGGTGAACCTCTTGGCCGCGTACGTCCTGCCCAGAACCAGCAGGAAGGCGATCAGACCGCCCGTCACGTGCAGGCCGTGGAAGCCGGTCGTCAGGTAGAACACCGAGCCGTACGGGTCGGAGGAGAGCGAGAGCCCGTCCTTCTTCACGAGGTCGGTGTACTCGAAGACCTGGCCGCCGATGAAGATGGCACCCATCACGAAGGTGATCACGAACCACGTGCGCAGCTTCTTCACGTCGCCGCGCTCGGCGGCGAAGACGCCGAGCTGGCAGGTGAGGGAGGAGAGCACCAGGATCGTGGTGTTCGTCGCCGAGAACGGAAGGTTCAGCGCGGACGCCTTTTCCGACCAGAACTCGGTGCCGCTCACCGATCGCAGGGTGAAGTACATCGCGAAGAGGGCCGCGAAGAACATCAGCTCGGAACTCAACCAGATGATGGTTCCGACGCTGGTGAGGTTCGGTCGATTGACCGACGGGTGTGCGTGCCCGGTATCTGTTGCTGTTGCAGTCGCCACGACCGACATTATGTCGGTCGCTTATCTCGTGCTCACTCCGGGGGGTGCCGTTCGGTGTGTCAAGAGCATGTGCGCTGCTCGTACGGCCCAGTGCGGGGGTCCCCCAAAGGGGGGAACCGGACGTTCCGGGGTGCCCGGCGGCCCTGACGGGCCCTCCTCCGGAAGGGTGTTCGCGGAGTAGAGTCCGGCCATCGATCAGCTCCACGTCAGATCCACAGCTGTGCCGAACACAAGCCTGGAGGAACGATGCAGCCGACGGCCACCGTGCTGGTCTACAGCGACAACGCGGACACCCGCGAGCAGGTCCGGCTGGCCGCCGGACGCAGGCCCGCCGCCGACGTGCCGCCGGTCGTGTACGTGGAGTGCGCGACGCTCCCGGGCGTGCTCACGGCCCTGGAGGAGCACCACGTGGACGTGTGCGTGCTGGACGGCGAGACGGCGCCCGCGGGCGGCATGGGGGTGTGCCGGCAGCTGAAGGACGAGGTGTTCCGCTGCCCGCCCGTGCTGCTGCTGATGGGCCGCCCGCAGGACGCCTGGCTGGCCACCTGGAGCCGGGCGGACGCGGCCGTGACGCATCCGCTGGACCCGGGCGTGTTCGCCGAGGCGCTGGCGGGCCTGCTGCGCAGCCGGAAGGCCGTGGACGCCTGAGGGGCGGCCGCTAGAGCTCGGGGCGCAGGCGGGCGGCGTCGGCGGGGCCGCTCCCCTGCTTCTTGCCCCCGACGAGTGCACTGCCCTTGCGCCATTCGTCCCAGTCCATGTTCCAGTCGCCGAAGCCGTTGTCGAAGGGCGTCATGGTGGCGCCCGCGCTGCCCACGACCTTGACGATGTCGCCGACGTGGACGGTGTCGAAGAACCACTTGGCGTTGGCGGTGCTCATGCCCGTGCAGCCGTGGCTGACGTTCTCCCAGCCCTGGGAGCCCTCGGACCAGGGGGCGGCGTGCACGTACTCGCCGCTCCAGGTGACCCGGGTGGCCCAGTAGACGGGCAGGTCGTAGGAGTCCGCGCTGCCCTCGGCGATGCCGATGCTGGTGCCGCGCATGCGTACGAAGGATTCCCGGCCCAGGATCACCTTGACCCCGTTGCGGGTGGCGTAGCCGGGTTTGCCGGTGGTCACCGGGATGGAGCGGATCTCCTTGCCGTTGCGCAGCACGGTCATGCTGTGGGCGCCGGCGTCGGTGACGGCCTCGATGCGGTCGCCGGTGGTGATCCGGACAGGCTTGGAGGGCCCTCCGTAGAGGCCTCCGCCGACCTTGATCCCGTCGAGGGTCGCGTGCACCTCGACGGTTGCGTTGGCCGGCCAGTACTCCTTGGGCCGGTAGTGCAGGGTGCGGTTGTCCACCCAGTGCCAGGCGCCCTCGACGGTGGGCTGCGACTCGACCCTGAGCGTGCGTTCGACGACGGCGCGGGCGGCCGGGTCCTGGACGGGGGTGCTCAGCTCGGCGGTGATGGGCTGTCCCACCCCGTAGGTGCCGCTCTGCGGGCCGAAGCTGACGCGCAGGAGGCGGTCCGCCGGGTTGGTGTCGAAGCCGATCGTGCGGCGCCCCTGGGCGCCGTTCTCGTCCTCGGTGGTGACGCGGACGGTGTAGTGGGCGCCGGCGGCCAGGGCGCCGGTGCTGTGCCAGCGGGAGCCGTCGGCGGAGAGCTCGCCCTTGACGTAGCGGCCGGCGGCGTCCGTGGCGGTGACGTCGGTGATCCGGTCGTCGCCCCTGGCCGTCACCTCCAGCGGCTTGCTGGGGTCCGCCTTCTGCCCGTCGCGTGCGCCGGCGATCTCCACCTGGCCACTGGCGTCGTAGGGCTTGTCGGCCAGCGGGTTGGACGAGCCGCCGCAGGCGGTGACCCCCACCGCCAGCGCGGTCAGCAGCACGGCGCCGCAGAGCGCCAAGCGGTGTCGAGGTGACTGGGTCATGCTCAACACCGTAGGGACGTCCGGGGGATACGGCCTGCCGGGTGACTGCAAACGGGTGGTTGTGCGCCCGGGCGGCCCCGGACACGCGCCGGGCCCCGCACACCGGTGAGGTGTGCGGGGCCCGTACGTACGGCCTGCTGCGGGCCGTTACTGGTTCTGGTTCTCGCCGCGGTAGAACTCGAACACCCAGCCGAAGAGACCGACCATGATGATCGGGGCCGAGAAGTACATCAGCCACCAGCCGAAGCAAATGCTCATGAAGGCGAGGGCGCCACCGACCGCCAGGGAGAGCGGCTGCCAGCTGTGCGGGGCGAAGAAGCCCAGCTCGCCGGCGTCGTCGGCGACGTCCGCCTCCTTGTTGTCACCGGCACCGGTGTCCACCCGGCGCGCGGTGAACGCCAGGTAGTAGCCGACCATGATGCACAGGCCGAAGGCCAGGAAGAGCGCCGTCGTGCCGGCCGGCTCCTTCGACCACACGCCATAGACGCACGCCATGGCGAGGATGAAGACGGAGAGCCAGATGAACATCTTGCCCTGGATCTTCACTTGCCGGCCTCCTTGCCACCCGCGAGGGCCTTCTCAGCCGCGAGGTTCTCTTCGAGCTCCAGGGCCGCGATCTCCGGGTGGTGCAGGTCGAACGCCGGGGATTCGGAGCGGATGCGCGGCAGCGTGAGGAAGTTGTGCCGCGGCGGCGGGCAGGACGTGGCCCACTCCAGCGAGCGGCCGTAGCCCCACGGGTCGTCGACCTCGACCTTCTTGCCGTACTTGGCGGTCTTCCAGACGTTGTACATGAACGGCAGGATCGACAGGCCCAGCAGGAAGGAGCTGATGGTCGAGATGGTGTTCAGCGTGGTGAAGCCGTCGGCGGCCAGGTAGTCGGCGTAGCGGCGGGGCATGCCCTCGGCGCCGAGCCAGTGCTGCACCAGGAACGTGCCGTGGAAGCCCACGAACAGCGTCCAGAAGGTGATCTTGCCGAGCTTCTCGTCCAGCATCTTGCCCGTGAACTTCGGCCACCAGAAGTGGAAGCCGGAGAACATCGCGAACACCACGGTGCCGAAGATGACGTAGTGGAAGTGCGCGACCACGAAGTACGAGTCGGAGACGTGGAAGTCCATCGGCGGCGAGGCCAGGATGACGCCGGTCAGACCACCGAAGGTGAAGGTGATCAGGAAGCCGACGGCCCACAGCATCGGGGTCTCGAAGGACAGCGAGCCCTTCCACATGGTGCCGATCCAGTTGAAGAACTTCACACCGGTCGGGACCGCGATCAGGAAGGTCATGAAGGAGAAGAACGGCAGCAGCACGCCACCGGTGACGTACATGTGGTGCGCCCACACGGTCACCGACAGACCCGCGATCGAGATCGTGGCCGCGATCAGACCCCAGTAACCGAACATCGGCTTGCGGGAGAAGACCGGGATGACCTCGGAGATGATGCCGAAGAACGGCAGCGCGATGATGTACACCTCGGGGTGGCCGAAGAACCAGAAGAGGTGCTGCCACAGCAGGGCACCGCCGTTGGCCGCGTCGAAGACGTGGGCCCCGAACTTGCGGTCCGCCTCCAGGGCGAACAGCGCGGCCGCCAGCACCGGGAAGGCCAGCAGGACCAGCACACCGGTCAGCAGCACGTTCCAGGTGAAGATCGGCATGCGGAACATCGTCATGCCGGGCGCGCGCATGCAGATGATCGTGGTGATGAAGTTGACCGAACCGAGGATCGTGCCGAAGCCGGAGAAGGCCAGACCCATGATCCACATGTCGGCGCCGACGCCCGGCGAGCGGACGGCGTCCGACAGCGGGGAGTAGGCGAACCAGCCGAAGTCGGCCGCACCCTGCGGGGTGAGGAAGCCGGCCACGGCGATGAGCGAGCCGAAGAGGTAGAGCCAGTAGGCGAACATGTTCAGCCGCGGGAACGCCACGTCGGGCGCGCCGATCTGCAGCGGCATGATCCAGTTCGCGAAACCGGCGAACAGCGGCGTCGCGAACATCAGCAGCATGATCGTGCCGTGCATCGTGAACGCCTGGTTGAACTGCTCGTTCGACATGATCTGCGTGCCGGGACGGGCGAGTTCGGCGCGCATCAGCAGCGCCATCAGACCGCCGATGCAGAAGAACGCGAACGACGTGACCAGGTAGAGCGTGCCGATGGTCTTGTGGTCGGTGGTGGTGAGCCACTTGACCGCGTTGATACCGGGCTGCTTCTGGCGGACTGGCGGTGCTGCCGTGGCTGTCGCGGCGGCGGCACCCTGGGGTTCGTTGAGGATGCTCACTTGTTCTTGGTCTCCGCGTTCTTCGCGTGATCCGTCTGCGCGATGCCCGCCGGCTGGTAGCCGGTCTGGCCCTTGGCGGCCAGCTCCTTCAGGTGCTGCTTGTAACGCTCAGGAGAGACGACCTTGACGTTGAAGAGCATCCGGGAGTGGTCCTGGCCGCAGAGCTCGGCGCACTTGCCCAGGAAGGTGCCCTCCTTGTTGGGGGTCACCGTGAAGCTGTTGGTGTGCCCCGGGATGACGTCCTGCTTCATCAGGAACGGCACCACCCAGAAGGAGTGGATGACGTCCCGCGAAGTGAGCACGAACTCGACCGTCTCACCCTTGGGCAGCCACAGCGTGGGGCCGGGGTTGCCGGTCTGCTCGTTGCGCGTGCCGGGGATGCCGATGTCGTAGACACCCTCCGCGCCCTTCGGTGCCTTGGTCAGGAACCGGTCCGGGATCGCGTCGAGCTCCTTGTTCTCCCGGAGCGGCTTCGCCGGGGTCGCGGCGTTGCCGTCGACGTCCTCCATGTAGTTGAAGGCCCAGCTCCACTGGAAGCCCACCACGTTGATGACGTGCTTGGGCTTGTCCGGGTTGGTCAGCAGCTTGTTCTCGTCACGCGCGGTGAAGTAGAAGAGCACCGACACGATGATGATCGGGACCGCCGTGTAGAGCGCCTCGATCGGCATGTTGTACCGGGTCTGCTGGGGCACCTCCACCTTCGTCCGGCTGCGCCGGTGGAAGATGACGCTCCAGATGATCAGGCCCCACACCAGGACACCGACCACGAGGGCGGCGGCCCAGGAGCCCTGCCACAGGGAGAGGATCCGCGGCGCCTCTTCCGTGACGGGAGTGGGCATTCCGAGGCGGGGGAAGTCCTTATATGTGCAACCGGAGGCGGTCGCCAGGACAGCGCCCGCGGCCAGCGCCTGCAGCAGCTTCCGCCGCACCGGGCGCCGCGACGAGCGGTCGGAGCCGTTGGGACTCACGTAGCGCCTTCCCGAGAGTCTCGCCCGTGCGGCCGGCTGCGGCCGTCTCGCTGGTCGGTCGCCGGCCCGCTGCGGGCAGGGGTTTGGATGTTTATGCGGACCAAACCCTACTGGACGCTATTTGGGGCCGCGCGGGGAGGGTGCCCAACGCGCCGCGTCACTCCCCGAAGGGATGGAATCGACGGGTCCGGCCGCCGTCTGGGGGACCGTCAGACGGCTGCGCCGCAGGTCGGGAGGTACGCCCTGAGCGTCCTTGGGCCGACGCGTTAGTTTCTGGGTGTGCCCTACTTCGACGCCGCCTCCGCCGCCCCCCTGCACCCCGTCGCCCGCCAGGCGCTGCTGGCCGCCCTCGACGAGGGCTGGGCCGATCCCGCCCGCCTCTACCGCGAGGGCAGGCGGGCCCGGCTGCTGCTGGACGCCGCCCGCGAGGCCGCGGCGGAGGCCGTGGGCTGCCGCCCCGACGAGCTCGTCTTCACCCCTTCGGGTACCCGCGCGGTGCACGACGGCCTTGCCGGCGCCCTGGCCGGGCGCCGCCGCACCGGCCGCCACCTGGTGGTCTCGGCCGTCGAGCACTCCTGCGTCCTCGCCTCCGCCGCGGCCCTGGAGGCGGCCGGCGGCAGCTTCACCGAGGTGCCCGTCGACCGGGCGGGCCGCGTCGCGCCCGGCGCGTTCGCCGCGGCGCTGCGGCCCGACACGGCGCTGGCCGCCCTGCAGTCCGCCAACCACGAGGTGGGCACCGAGCAGCCGGTGGCCGAGGTGGCCGAGGAGTGCCGGGCCGCGGGGGTTCCGTTGCTGGTGGACGCGGCGCAGTCGCTCGCGTGGGGGCCGGTGGCGAGCGGCTGGTCGCTGCTCACGGCCAGCGCGCACAAGTGGGGCGGCCCCGCGGGCGTGGGCCTGCTGGCCGTCCGCAAGGGGACGCGGTTCGCCTTCCAGGGCCCCGCGGACGAGCGGGAGTCGGGCCGGGCGCCGGGCTTCCCCGACCTGCCCGCGGTCGTGGCGGCGGCCGCGTCGCTGCGGGCCGTGCGGCAGGAGGCGGCGGAGGAGGGCGCCCGGCTGCGGGCGCTGGTCGAGCGGATCCGCGAGCGGGTGCCCGCGCTCGTGCCGGACGTGGAGGTGGTGGGCGACCCGGTACGGCGGCTGCCGCACCTGGTCACCTTCTCGTGCCTGTACGTCGACGGCGAGACGCTGCTGCACGCCCTCGACCGGGCGGGCTTCTCCGTCTCCTCCGGCTCCTCGTGCACGTCGAGCACGCTGGCCCCGAGCCATGTGCTGCGGGCGATGGGCGTGCTGTCGGAGGGCAACGTGCGGGTGTCGCTGCCCGCGGGCACGGCGGAGGAGGACGTGGAGCGCTTCCTCGACGTGCTGCCGGGGGTGGTGGCGTCCGTGCGGCGGGAACTGGGCGCCCCTGCCGCGCCGGCCGCGCCGGAGCCGGTGTCCCGGACGGCGTCGGAGCTGGTGATCGACTCGCTGGGCAAGCGCTGCCCGGTCCCGGTGATCGAGCTGGCCCGGTCCATCGGCGACGTGCCGGTGGGCGGTCTGGTGACGGTGCTGTCCGACGACGAGGCCGCGCGCCTGGACATTCCCGCCTGGTGCGACATGCGGGAGCAGGAGTACGTGGGCGAGCGCCCGGCGGAGCGGGGGACGGCGTACGTGGTGCGGCGACGCGCGTGACCCCCGCCCCGGGCGGGGGCAGGGGTCAGCAGGCCCTGAACGGGCGGGCGGGGCCGGCGGCCGGGGTCAGGACAGGTGGACCTTGACCTCGGCGGCGGCCTCGTCGCCGTAGGCCTTGGTGAAGCGCTCCATGAAGTGGCCGCGGCGCAGCTCGTACTCCTGGGTGCCCAGGGTCTCGATGACCAGGGTGGCGAGCATGCAGCCCAGCTGGGCGGCGCGCTCCAGGGACAGCTCCCAGGTCAGGCCGGCGAGGAAGCCCGCGCGGAAGGCGTCGCCGACGCCCGTCGGGTCGACCTTGGCCTCCTCCTGGGCGCAGCCGACCTCGATGGCGGGCTCGCCGGCCCGCTCGATGCGCACGCCCTGCGCGCCGAGGGTGGTGATGCGGGTGCCGACCTTGGCCAGGATCTCGTCCCCGGACCAGCCGGTCTTGGACTCGATGAGGGCCTTCTCGTACTCGTTGGTGAAGAGGTACGTGGCGCCTTCGACGAGGACGCGGATGTCGTCGCCGTCCATGCGCGCCAGCTGCTGGGAGGGGTCGGCGGCGAAGGGGATGCCCCGGGAGCGGCACTCCTCGGTGTGGCGGATCATCGCCTCGGGGTCGTCGGCGCCGATGAGGACCAGGTCGAGGCCGCCGACGCGGTCGGCGACGGGCTGCAGCTCGATCTGGCGGGCCTCGCTCATCGCGCCGGTGTAGAAGGACGCGATCTGGTTGTGGTCGGTGTCCGTGGTGCAGACGAAGCGGGCGGTGTGCAGGACCTCGGAGATGCGGACCGAGTCGGTGTCCACGCCGTGCCGTTCCAGCCAGGCCCGGTACTCGGCGAAGTCCGCGCCGGCGGCGCCGACCAGGATGGGGCGCAGGCCGAGCAGGCCCATGCCGAAGCAGATGTTGGGGGCGACACCGCCGCGGCGGACGTCGAGTTCGTCGACGAGGAAGGAGAGCGAGACGGTGTGCAGCTGGTCCGCCACGAGCTGATCGGCGAAACGGCCGGGGAACGTCATCAGATGGTCAGTGGCGATGGAGCCGGTGACTGCGATACGCACGGCGGTTCTGCTCCTGCGGGGGCGAGGTGACGGGGATCAGGACGAGCCACACCACGCTACCGGGTCCGGAATTCGCACCTGCGTACAGTTTCGGCCATCGTCCAGGCAAAATTACCAAATAGTAGCCCTTTCCTCGTGCGTTGCGGGTGCATACGGTGCCGCTATGCCGAACTCTGTGAAGGACGTCACTTCTGCCGAGTACGAGCCCGAGTCGCTGGCGGAGCTGCGCGGGCTGTGCGCGCGGATGTCGCCGCACTGGACGGGGGCGCCGGGGCAGGGCCGGCCGGCCGCGGCCGTGCCGCCTTCGCTGATCAGGGGCGTTTCGGTCCCGGCGGGGTCGGCGCGGCTGATCGACGGAATGGACGGGATGGCGCCGTACGGCGACTGACGCACCGCTGCGGGCCCGGCCGCAGCCGGGTGGAACCGCTCGCTCCTCCGCTCCGTCCAAGCCGCGTCCCCTTCCCGGGGGATGCAGCGCTACGGACATCGGGCGGAGTGAAGGAGCAATGTGGTGAGCACCGAGGGCGGCAGCTCCGAAGGCAAGCGGCAGCGGAAGCGTTCACGGCTCGCGGTCGCCTCGGTGGCGGCGGCGGTGCTGCTGGCCGGTGGCGGCGGCGCGTACTGGGCCGCCACGTCATCGGGGGGCGACGGCGGCAAGGGCGGCGGCGCGCCGGGCGGCGAGGGCTCGCCGCCTCCGCTCGCGCTGGACGCCCCGGCCGCCGGGCCCACCGGGCCCTCGCAGGGCATCGCCGTGGGCGAGCCGGACCCGAACGGCGTGCGCTACCGCGCCGAGGGGAAGCTGCCCGAGGGGCCGCGCACGGCCGCGGTCCGGCTGCCGGAGGCCGAGGTGAGCCGCGAGCGGGTGGCCTCCCTCGCCGCGGCCCTGCACGTGTCCGGCACGCCGCAGCTGGAGGGCGACACCTGGCGCGTCGGCGGCCCGCCCGGGGCGGACGAGCCGGTGCTGCGGGTGGCCCGCAAGGGCCCCGGCAACTGGTCCTTCGCGCGCTTCGGCAACGCCGGCAAGGGGTGCGTGCACCCACCGGGCTCAGGGCCGCGCACGGACCCGGCCGCGGACTCGGCTCCGGCCGCGCCGCTCAGCTGCCCGCCGCAGGAGGGCCCGGCCCCGGACGGGCAGCCGCCCGTGCCGGAGGAGAAGGCGAAGAGCGCCGCCGCGCCCGTCCTGAAGGCGCTCGGCCAGGACGACTCCAAGATCGACGCCTCGGGCCTCTTCGGCGCGGTGCGGACGGTCAACGCCGATCCCGTCCTGGACGGCCTGCCGGTCTTCGGCTGGCGCACGACGCTGGAGGTCGGCTCGGACGCCCAGCTCGTCCGGGGCAGCGGCCAGCTGCAGGTGCCGCCGAAGGGCGCGGCGTATCCGCTCGTGACGGCCGAGGAGGCGCTGAAGGAGCTCAACAAGGGCAGCGGCACGGGCCGTCCCGCACTCGGCGGCTGCGCCTCTCCCGTCCCGCACGGCGGTGCGCAGGCCGACGGGGACGTGACGCGCGGCTTCGCGGTGCCCTGCCCGCCCAAGGCCCCGCCGCGTGAGCCCGCGGCCGTGACCGGCGCCGCACTGGGCCTGTCGGCGCAGTCGGTGGCCGGGCGGCAGGCACTGGTGCCGTCGTGGCTGTTCCAGGTGCGCCTGCCGGGCGCGGAGAAGGGCGCGACGGTGACCGTGGCGCAGACCGCGGTGGACCCCAGGTTCCTGGTGCGGCGCTCCCCCGCCCCGGACCGCTCCGAGGGCCCGGGCAAGGGCACGCCGAAGTCGTCGCCGGTGCACGTGGAGTCGTACAGCGTGGACGGGAAGAAGCTCGTCCTGCACTTCTGGGGCGGGGTGTGCCAGAGCTACGCGGCGTCCGCCGAGGAGTCGGCCGCGGCGGTGACGGTCAAGGTCACCGGGACGGAGAAGCAGCCGGGCCGGCAGTGCGTGCTGATGGCGAAGAAGCTCGACGAGACGGTGACGCTGGACGAGCCGCTGGGCGACCGGAAGGTCGTGGACGCGTCGACGGGCGAGCCCGTGGCCCAGCGGCAGGAGAAGTGATCGGGAGCGGTCCCGGACACCGCGAAGGCGGTGGCTCCCCGGCCGGGGAGCCACCGCCTTCGCGGTGCAGAAGCAGCGGCTTAGCTGAAGGAGTCACCGCAGGCGCAGGAACCCGTGGCGTTCGGGTTGTCGATCGTGAAGCCCTGCTTCTCGATGGTGTCGACGAAGTCGATGGAGGCGCCGCCCAGGTACGGGGCGCTCATGCGGTCCGTGACGACCTTGACGCCGTCGAAGTCCTTGACGACGTCACCGTCGAGCGAGCGCTCGTCGAAGAAGAGCTGGTACCGCAGACCGGAGCAGCCGCCGGGCTGGACGGCGACGCGCAGCGCGAGGTCGTCACGGCCTTCCTGCTCCAGCAGGCTCTTGACCTTGGCGGCGGCGGCGTCGGACAGGAGGATGCCGTCGCTCACAGTGGTCTTCTCGTCCTGAACGGACATCTGCTTCACTCCCGGGTTTGGTGCGGACTGCTTGCCCTCGGCTGCAACCGCCGGTCTCCCGGATTCATTCCGGGCCTGCTGCGGTGTTTTCCGCCTTTCATGCTCGCACACCCGGCGCCGGATCGGGAATGTGTCACATCGACGCGATCACCATCGTCAAACTGACGCGAAGCGGTTATGATAGATAGCGTCATTTTGACGACAAGGCCCTTCCCGGCCGTCCCGCAGAAACAGAAAGGGTGCGTGACGTGACCACCGCCCAGCCCCTGGACTTCCAGGCTCCCGCTCCTTCGCCGCTCGCGCTCCTGCTGCTGGGCCGCGAGGCCGACCCGAAGAGCGAGCGGGGCGTGGAGTGCCCCGGCGACCTGCCGGCGCCCTCCGACCCGGACCTGGTGGAGCGTGCCCGAGCGGCCAAGGCGAAGCTCGGGGACAAGGTCTTCGTGCTCGGCCACCACTACCAGCGCGACGAGGTCATCGAGTTCGCGGACGTGACCGGGGACTCCTTCAAGCTCGCGCGCGACGCGGCCGCCCGGCCGGACGCCGAGTACATCGTCTTCTGCGGCGTGCACTTCATGGCCGAGTCCGCGGACATCCTCACCACCGACGACCAGCAGGTCGTCCTGCCGGACCTCGCGGCCGGCTGCTCGATGGCCGACATGGCCACCGCCGAGCAGGTCGCCGAGTGCTGGGACGTGCTGACCGAGGCGGGCGTCGCCGAGGTGACCGTCCCCGTCTCGTACATGAACTCCTCGGCCGACATCAAGGCCTTCACCGGCAAGCACGGCGGCACGATCTGCACCTCCTCCAACGCCCAGCGCGCCCTGACCTGGGCCTTCGAGCAGGGCGAGAAGGTGCTCTTCCTGCCGGACCAGCACCTGGGCCGCAACACCGCCGTCCGCGACCTCGGCATGTCGCTGGAGGACTGCGTCGTCTACAACCCGCACAAGCCGAACGGCGGCCTGACCGCCGAGGAGCTGCGCGGCGCGAAGATGATCCTGTGGCGCGGGCACTGCTCCGTGCACGGCCGCTTCTCGCTCGACTCGGTCAACGACGTGCGCGAGCGCATCCCGGGCGTCAACGTCCTGGTGCACCCCGAGTGCAAGCACGAGGTCGTGGCCGCGGCCGACTACGTCGGCTCGACGGAGTACATCATCAAGACCCTGGAGGCCGCCCCGGCCGGCTCCAAGTGGGCCATCGGCACGGAGCTCAACCTCGTCCGGCGCCTGGCGAATCGATTCGCCGGTGAGGGCAAGGAGATCGTCTTCCTCGACAAGACGGTGTGCTTCTGCTCGACCATGAACCGGATCGACCTGCCGCACCTGGTGTGGGCGCTGGAGTCCCTCGCGGACGGCAAGGTCGTCAACCGGATCGAGGTCGACCCGGAGGTGGCGGCGTTCTCGAAGCTGGCGCTGGAGCGGATGCTGGCGCTGCCGTAGCAGTAGCCGTAGCCGTGCCGGGGCCCCGCGGGGCCCCGCCGGCGGCCGGCCCGTCCTCGGCCGGCCCGTCCTCGGCCAGC
This sequence comes from Streptomyces sp. URMC 127, assembly GCF_051386535.1. Lineage (NCBI taxonomy): Bacteria > Bacillati > Actinomycetota > Actinomycetes > Kitasatosporales > Streptomycetaceae > Streptomyces > Streptomyces sp. URMC 127. Next base: position 17,901 of record NZ_JBPQTW010000022.1, on the reverse strand, counting down.
CGGTTTCCGGCTAGTCCGTTTTCGGCCGGACCAGGCCCGACTCGTACGCGATGACGACGAGCTGGGCCCGGTCCCGCGCCCCCAGCTTCGCCATCGCACGGTTGACGTGCGTCTTGACGGTCAGCGGGCTGACCTCCAGCCGCTCGCCGATCTCGTCGTTGGACAGCCCGCCCGCGACGTGCACGAGCACCTCCCGCTCCCGCCCCGTGAGCGCGTCCAGCCGGGCCGGCCGGCCGCCCTCCTGGCGCGCGGGCCCGTCCGGCTGCGCGAGGAACCGCGCGATGAGCCCCTTCGTCGCCGCGGGCGACAGCAGCGCCTCCCCCGCCCGCGCCACCCTGATCGCGGCCAGCAGCTCCTCGGGCTCCGCGCCCTTGCCGAGGAAGCCCGAGGCGCCCGCCCGCAGCGACTGCACCACGTACTCGTCGACCTCGAAGGTCGTCAGCATCACCACGCGCACGTCCGCGAGGGCCGGGTCCGAGCAGATGGCCCGGGTCGCGGCCAGGCCGTCCGTGCCGGGCATGCGGATGTCCATCAGGACCACGTCCGGGGCGTGCCGCCGGGCGAGCTCCACGGCCTCCGCGCCGTCGGCGGCCTCCCCCACGACGGTCATGTCCGGCTCCGAGTTCACCAGGACGCGGAACGCGCTGCGCAGCAGGGCCTGGTCGTCGGCGAGGAGGACCCGGATGACGGGGGCGGAGTGATCGGGGCTGTCGGGGCGATCGGGGCGATCAGGAACGGCCATGGGCCACAAGGGTACGGAGCGCTCAGCGCAGCGTGAGCGCCTGCCCCGCGACCACCAGCAGGACGTGCTCGCACTCCGCCGCGACCACCGTGTTCAGCCGGCCCAGCTCGTCGCGGAAGCGGCGGCCCGACGCCGTCGCGGGCACCACGCCCGAGCCCACCTCGTTGCTCACCAGCACCACCGTGCGCGGCGTGGCCCGGACGGCCGCGACCAGCTCCGCGACGCGCACGGCCAGGGCGTCCTTGCCGCCGTCGGCCCACGACTCGTCGTCCCACGCCCCGACGGAGTCCATCGCGTCGGTGAGCCACAGCGACAGGCAGTCCAGCAGCAGCGGCGGCCCGTCGGCGGTCAGCAGGGGTACGAGGTCGGTGGTCTCCGCCGTGCGCCACGTGCCCGGCCGGCGCTCGCGGTGCAGGGCCACCCGCGCCGCCCAGTCGGCGTCGCCCGGCCGGGTCCCGCCCGTGGCCACGTAGAGCACCTCGGGAAAGGACTCCAGCCGCCGCTCGGCCTCCACGGACTTGCCCGAGCGGGCGCCGCCCAGCACCAGGGTGCGCCGGGGCAGGTCCGGCACCGCGTGGTAGTCGCCGACGACGAGCGTGGTGCCGTCGGGCACGGCGCGGGCGCCCGCGGCCGCGAGCTGCCGGTGCAGTTCGCGGCCGGGCGGCACGTCGTGGTCGAGGTGGACGGCGATCACGTCCGTCGTGGCCGTGACGGCGCCCGCGGCGCGCAGCCGGGCGAGGGCGTCCGGCCGGCCGGTGACGTCGAGCAGCACCATGTTGTAGGGCGCCGCGGGGGCGGTGCCCTGGGCCGGGCCGTTGTTCAGGCCGGCGGGGGCCGCGCCCGGCGGGAGGTAGAGCAGGCGCTCGCCGTCCGCCGCCGTCACCTCGTACCCCGTGCCCGGGGCGTCCAGGGCGACCGCGCGGATCCGGTGGCCGCTGATCACGGCCAGCTCGCGGCCGTCCGGCACCCGGCCGGGCGCGGGCAGGCCCGCCGGGAACTCCACGGCGGGGCCGTCGTGCGGGTGCGAGAGCAGGACCTGCCGGACGCCGGCGATGGACCGGCCCGCGCGGGCGGCGGCGAACGCCGGCCCCGGGGTGAGGTCCAGCAGCAGCGCCCCGTCGACGAGGACCGCGGTCGCGGCCCGCGCCTCGTCGCCGACGGCGGTGGCACAGGAGGCGCAGGGGCAGTCGGGGCGCGGCAGCCCCTCGGGGGCTCCGGTGCCGAGCAGTGTCAGTTCCACGCACTGATCGTCTCGCGTCCCGGGGCCGCGGGCGCGCGGGGCTCACCCTTTCTCGCCTCCGGCGGCCCGTTAGGCTGCGCTGCGCAGGACGTATCCAGGACGTGGCACACGACTGACGGAGGCGGACATGGCGTGGATGTGGCGGTTCGAGAAGGCCGACGGGACGGAGACCTCCCCCGCGGTCGAGCCCGAGGAGTTCAGCACGCAGGGGGACGCCGAGTCGTGGGTCGGCGAGGTCTGGAAGGAGCTCCTGGACGGCGGCGCGGAGCGGGTGACGCTGTTCGAGGACGGCACGGAGATCTACACGATGAGCCTGCGCGCGGCGGCCGAGAGCTGAGTCCGCGGCGTCCCCGCCTGCCGTCCCCCGCGGGGGACGGCAGGCGGTGTCACATCTCGCCGAGCGTGACGGTCGTGCTGCGGGCGTCCCCGTTGCGGTTGTAGGACACGTCGGTTCTGTCGCCGGGCTTGAGGCCGGCGAGCGCCTCGGACAGCGACTGCATCGTGGTGATGTCGCTCTTGCCGACGCGGGTGATGACGTCCCCCGCCCGCAGCCCGGCCCGGTCCGCGGGCCCGTTCTGGTTGACCGCGACGACCTCGACGCCCGCCGGGGTGAAGTCGGGACCGATGATGGTGCGCGCGGTGATGCCCAGCGCGGCGCGGCCCGAGTCGGTGACGCGGCCGTTCTTGACGATCTGCCCGGCGATCGTGCGGACGGTCGCGGCGGGGATCGCGAAGCCGATGCCGGGCGCCGCGCCCTGGCCGAGCTCGGGGTCGGTGGCCGCCAGCGTGGGAATGCCGATGACCTGGCCCGCGAGGTTCACGAGCGCGCCGCCGCTGTTGCCCGGATTGATCGCGGCGGACGTCTGCACCATGTTCGCGATGGTGGCGCCCGTACCGCCGCCGCTGCGGCCCTCGCTGACCGTGCGGCCGACGGCCGAGACGATGCCCTGTGTGACGCTGCTGGACAGGCCGAGGGGATTGCCCATGGCCAGCACGATCTGGCCGACCTCGACCTTCGTGGAGTCTCCGAAGGTGGCGGGCTTGAGGGTCTTGGGAACGTCGTCCAGCCGGACGACGGCGAGGTCCTGCTCGGGGTAGCTGGAGACGAGCCGGGCGCCGACGGCTCCGCCGCCGGTGGCCAGGGTGACCTTGAAGGCCTGCGCGGAGCCGACGACGTGGGCGTTGGTGACGATGTCCCCCTTGTCGTCGTAGACGACGCCGGAGCCGAGGCTGTCGCCCGCGGTGATCTGGACGACGGAGGGCAGGACGTCCTTGACGACCTTCTCGTAGGCGGCCTGAAGGTCTCCGGCCGAACCGGGAACGGTGGGCGCGCCGGAAGCGGCGGACGCCTCCTTCTGCGCGGGGCGTGGGGAGGTGGGCGAGGTGGTGGAACAGCCGGCGGTCAGGGCCGCGGCACAGACGACGGCGGTCACGAGGAGCGCGACGCGGGCGCGTGAGCCATCCATGCTCGGAGTATTGCCGCTACGGCCCGGCCTGTCCCGGCCGTGCCTACGAATGGGTGGTACGGACCGGGTCCGCGCCGTCACGGGTGCGGTGACCGCAGGCCCGGCGGCCGGCTCGGCACCGCCGGTCACCTCCGGTGGGGGTGGCTCGCCGTGGCGGTGGAGGGATTGCCGCGGGCATCGCCCCGGCGGCGCCTGGCCGGCCGGCCGCAGGCCCGGCCTGCTCCGCACACGGCCGGCCAGGCCGAGGACGCCCGCGCCCCCACATCCGCCGCATCGGCGATCAACCCCTACGGCGAAGCCCGGCGGTGCCGGGCCGGCCCGTGCGGTGGCCACGGCCTGCGCGCGGACGCTCAGGTGGTTCGAAGGCCCCGGCCCTCGAACCCGCCGCCGCGGCGGCCCGCCCCCGCCGGAGGGGGCCGGCGGTGCCGGGCCGGCCGCACTCCGTACGTGCCGGAAGACCGGCGGCGGCGTTCAGCCGCGGACACCGCACAGGTGCAGCAACGCCGCCACCCCCCGGTACGGATCCGTCCGCCCCGCCCGTTCCTCCGCGCGGAGCAGGCGCTCCAGTTCCGCGCCGGCCGGGACGGGCCGGCCGTCCGTCGCCTGGTCGGTGAAGACCCGCACGCCGTACCAGCTGTGCAGCGGCGCGCCGATGCCGGCGAGCGTGGCGGTCAGCGTCTCCAGGCGGTCGGCGCGGACCTCCAGGCCGATCCGGTTCGTGTACGCGGGCGAGTCGAACGCGGCGAGCGCGGTGTCCCAGTCGCCGGCGAGGCCCGGCCGCATGGCCAGGGCGTCGGCGTTGCGCACCAGGAGGGAGAGCAGGCCGCCGGGGGCGAGCACCCGGGCGAGCCCGGCGAGCATCGGATCCGGCTCGGGCACGTACATCAGGACGCCGTGGCAGAGCACGATGTCGAAGGAGCCCGGGGTGAAGTGGACGCCGGTGTCCCGGCCGTCGCCCTCGATGAGCCGCACCCGCTCGCGGATGCCCTCCGGCTCGGCGGCCAGCGCCTCGCGCAGGACGCCGAGCATCACGGGGTCGGACTCCAGGCCCGTCACCTCGTGGCCGGCGCGGGCCAGCCGCAGCGCCTGCGTGCCCTGGCCGGGGCCGACGTCGAGGATGCGCAGCCGCCGGCCGACGGGATAGCGGGCGCTTATCTGTTCGTCGAGCTGGCGGCCCACCAGCTCCTGACGGACGGTGTTCCTTAAGCCTCCCAGCCCGCCCAGCCACCCCTCCGCGCCGGCGCCGAAGCCGGGCGCGAAGGCGCTCAGGGCTTCTCCCGCGGCTTCTCCCCGCGCTTGACCTGGGGCTTGGGCAGCCTCAGGCGGCGCATCTGCAGCGTGCGCATCAGGGCGTAGGCCACGGCGCCGCGGGTGTTCTCGTCCGGGAAGCGCTGCTTGAGGGCGCGCTTGAGGGAGATCCCGGTGACCAGGGAGTTGATCACGATCAGGGCGATCACGATCATCCACGCGAGCAGCACGTACGTCTGGAACCCGCCGCGGTTGACCATGCTCAGGATCAGGATGAGGACGGCGAGCGGCAGGAAGAACTCGGCGACCGAGTACCGCGCGTCCACGAAGTCGCGGGCGAAGCGCCGGACGGGGCCCTTGTCGCGGACGGGCAGGTAGCGCTCGTCGCCGTTGGCGAGGGCCTCGCGCTGCTTGGCGAGGTCGGCGCGGCGGGCCTCGCGGGCGCGCTTGGCCGCCTCCTTGCGGTTGGCCGGCGTGTGCGCCAGGGCGCGACGCTGCGAATTGGCCTCGCTGCGCTTGGGGGTCGGGCGGCCCTTGGGGGCCTGCGGGTGACGGGGCTGCTGGGGCTCGGCCGGGGTCGCCTTCGCGGCGGCGGCCTGCTCATCCTTGGAAGTGGAACGGCTTCGGAACACGAAACCCAAGGGTACGGGGTACGGGCAGGGGGGCGCGGTCCGTACGGGGGAACGATCCGGCAACGGCGGCCGTTCCCCTGGATGTTCCCCGGTTCTCCCCGGGAAGATCCCCGGGTGGGCGTCTACTCCCTGCGCCGGAGGGCGGCGGCCTCGTGATCGTCCTGGAGGAGGAGCGCATCCGCGCCCGAACAGTGCGGTAATGGAAGCAGGGCCCGTACTGTGGGGTCTGCAAGGTGTGCTGGAGCCGAAGTCCGTCAGAAGGGGGCGCGCGAGGCCCATGAGCGGTGTCATGAAGCGTATGGGAATGATTTTCCGCGCGAAGGCCAACAAGGCCCTGGACCGGGCCGAGGATCCGCGCGAGACCCTCGACTACTCCTACCAGAAGCAGCTGGAGCTGCTCCAGAAGGTGCGGCGCGGCGTCGCCGACGTGGCCACCTCCCGCAAGCGCCTGGAGCTGCAGCTCAACCAGCTCCAGGGCCAGTCCGCCAAGCTGGAGGACCAGGGCCGCAAGGCGCTCGCGCTCGGCCGCGAGGACCTGGCGCGCGAGGCGCTCTCCCGCCGCGCGGCGCTCCAGCAGCAGGTCAGCGACCTGGAGACGCAGCACCAGACCCTGCAGGGCGAGGAGGAGAAGCTCACCCTCGCGGCACAGCGCCTGCAGGCCAAGGTCGACGCCTTCCGTACGAAGAAGGAGACGATCAAGGCCACCTACACCGCCGCCCAGGCCCAGACGCGGATCGGCGAGGCCTTCTCCGGCATCTCCGAGGAGATGGGCGACGTCGGCATGGCCATCCAGCGCGCCGAGGACAAGACGGCGCAGCTGCAGGCCCGTGCCGGTGCGATCGACGAGCTGCTCGCCTCCGGCGCGCTCGACGACCCCACGGGCATGGCCAAGGACGACATCACCGCCGAGCTGGACCGTCTCTCCGGCGGCTCGGACGTGGAGCTGGAGCTGCAGCGGATGAAGGCCGAGCTGGCCGGCGGCAGCGCCCCCAAGCAGGCCATCGAGGGCGGCGCCGCCGGCAGCGGCCGGGCCGCCTCGCACGCCGAGCAGGAGCGGCCCCGCTTCGACAAGCAGTAAGTTCACCGCGTACCCGGGCACCGACCGAGGGAGAGACCGTCATGATCGTGCGGATCATGGGGGAAGGGCAGTGGAAGCTCGCCGACAGCCACTTCGTGGAGCTCAACAAGCTCGACGACGAGCTGCTCGAAGAGATGGAGGGCGGTGACGAGCCCGGCTTCCGGCGCACCCTTGAGGCGCTTCTCGAAGCCGTGCGCCGCATGGGCAGCCCGCTGCCCGACGACGCGCTCGAACCCTCCGAGCTGATCCTGCCCGCTCCCGACGCCACGCTCGACGAGGTCCGGCAGATGCTCAGCGACGACGGCCTCATCCCCGGCTGACCGGCTGACCGGCCGGGCCCGCTCCGCCCGGTTCCGGCACTCCAGCACCCGCCGCGCCCCCGTCCCCGTCCGGGACGGGGGCGCGGCCACGAGACGGGATCCCTCCCGATGAGCTCCCTCGCCGTCCCCGGCTTCGCCCGCCCGCACCGGTGGCTGCGGGCGCATCCGCTCGCCGCCGACGCCCTGCTGGCCGTCTTCGCCTACGCGGTCGTCGTGATCGGCTCGTACGCGGGCCGCGGCCGCGTCGCGCACGCCCCCGGGCCGGGTTTCCTGCTGCTCTGCGCGGTGGCCTGCGGGGCGCTGGCCGCGCGGCGGTCCTTCCCGCGCACGGTCCTCGGCGTGACGGCCGCGCTGACCCTGGCCGAGATCGTCGCGGACCGGGGCGGCCCGCCGCGCACGCAGATCGCGATGTCCGTGGTCGTGGCGCTCTACACGATCGCCTCGCGTACGGAGCGGTCGGCGGCGTGGCGCTTCGCCGTGGTCACGGTCGCGGTCCTCACCTGCGCCGTCATGGTCTTCGGGGTGCCGCCCTGGTACTCCCCCGAGAACCTCGGGCTCTTCACCTGGACCGCGCTGGCCGGGGCGCTGGGCGACGCCGTCCGCAGCCGGCGGGCCTACGTCGCGGCCATCGAGGAGCGGGCGGTGCGGGCGGAGCGGACGCGGGAGGAGGAGGCGCGGCGGCGGGTGGCGGAGGAGCGGCTGCGGATCGCGCGCGAGCTCCACGACGTGGTCGCGCACCACATCGCGCTGGTCAACGTCCAGGCCGGGGTCGCCTCGCACATCATGGACAGCCGCCCCGACCAGGCCAAGGAGGCGCTCGCGCACGTGCGGGAGGCCAGCCGCTCGGCGCTGTCGGAGCTGCGCGCGACGGTGGGGCTGCTGCGGCAGTACGGCGACCCCGAGGCGCCGACGGAGCCGGCGCCGGGGCTGGGCTCGCTCGGCCGGCTCGTCGACGGGTTCGCCCGGGCGGGGCTCACGGTCTCGGTCACCGGCGGGCCCGGCGGCGCGCTGCCGGCCGCGGTCGATCTGGCGGCCTACCGCGTGGTGCAGGAGGCCCTGACGAACGTGCACAAGCACGCGGGGCCGGTGGCGCGGGCGGAGGTCACCCTGGACCGGGGGCCCGACGCCCTGGTGGTGACCGTCCTGGACGACGGCGGAGGCTCCCCGCCGGCCGCGCCCCCGCCGGAGTCGGGCGGCCACGGACTCCTCGGCATGCGCGAACGCGTCACGGCCCTGGGCGGCGCCTGCGAGGCGGCTCCCCGCCGGGACGGCGCCCCGGGCTTCCGCGTCCACGCGGTACTTCCGCTAGGGGGCCGCCCATAGCAGGGCGGCACCCAGCGGCCCCCTCCGCCCGGACATGACCGGCGGTGCCGTACAACCACCGCCGAACGCCGCACGGCACCGCCGGGCACCCCGGCCGGCCGTGGCCGAACGGCCGTAACCCGTACGAGGCCGTTCCAGCCGCCCGCAGGGCGGGTAGGCTCCCGCGGATGAGCGGTCTGAATCTTGATGACTTCGCGACGCTGATCGAGCGCCCCGACCCGGGCGTGCGGCGGGACGCGGAGGAGCGGCGGGAGCGCCTCGGGCTGCGGCCCGGCGCGCTGGGGCGGCTGGACGAGCTGGCCGAGTGGCTCGCGGCCGCGCAGGGGGCGGTGCCCGTCCGCCCGGTGGAGCAGGTCACGGCCCTGGTGTTCGCGGGCGATCACGGCGTCGCGAAGCTGGAGGTGTCCGGCGGCCCGCAGGAGGGCGCCGCGGCGCTGGTGAAGAGGGCCCTCGCGGGTGAGAGCGCGGGCGCCGTCCTGGCCCGCCGCGCCGGCGCGCGCCTGCGCGTCGTCGACATGTCGGTCGACTGCGACCCGGCCGAGCTGCCCGAGGAGGTGACCCGGCACCGCGTCCGGCGCGGTTCCGGCCGCCTGGACATCGAGGACGCGCTGACGCCCGAGGAGGCGGAGGCGGCGTTCCGTACGGGGATGGCGATCGCCGACCAGGAGGCGGACTCGGGCACCGACCTGGTGGTCCTGGGCGACCTGAGCGTGGGCGGCACCACGGCGGCGGGCACGCTGATCGGCGCGCTGTGCGGCACGGACGCCTCGGTGGTGACCGGCCGCGGCGGCTTCGGCATCGACGACCTGGCGTGGATGCGCAAGTGCGCGGCGATCCGGGACGGCCTGCGCCGGGCCCGCCCGGTGCTGGGCGACCAGCTGGAGCTGCTGGCGGCGACGGGCGGCGCGGACCTGGCCGCGGCCACGGGCTTCCTGCTGCAGAGCGCGGTCCGCCGCACCCCGGTGATCCTCGACGGAGTCGTCTCCGCGGCGTGTGCCCTGGTCGCGCAGCGCGTGGCGTTCCGGGCGCCGGACTGGTGGCTGGCGGGCCAGGCCAGCGGCGACCCGGCGCAGGCGAAGGCGCTCGACCGGATGGCGCTCAACCCTTTGCTCGATCATGGCGTCACTGTGGGCGAAGGGACGGGGGCGCTGCTCGCCCTGCCACTGGTGCAGGCGGCCGCGGCCCTGGCGGCGGAACTTCCCGAGCGCGGCTGACCTCCGGGACGGCCGGGTACGGAAAGTGCGGAACATACGAAACCCGTCGCAGACAGTGCCCTGAACCGTCTTTCATGGGAGAAGTCCGCTTGACTCCGGATGAGGGCGCGCCGGGTGGCCGCAGGTCACGGCGCGCCGCCGCTTTCGCCGTGTGGTACCTGCGCGTCGTCACGTTCGTCAATCTGCTCAGTGCGGTGTGGGTGTCGTTCGGCGCGGACATCCGGCGTCACAACGACGACGAGTTCTTCACGCCGTACCTGCTGACGGCGGGCTTCGCGTCGGCGCTGTGGTCGTTCGTGATGGCCGTGACGCTGCGCCGGCGCAAGCGCGCTTCGTGGATTCTGAACCTGGTGCTGTCGGGGCTGTTCCTGCTGTTCATGGCGACGCTCATGTTCACCCCGGAGTTCAGCCGGCACGCGCCGAACTGGTTCTCGCTGGTGGCCACGGGCCTGTTCGTGGCCGCGCTGCTGGCGGGCCGCAAGGAGTTCTACGCCAAGGGCGACCGGTCGAACCCGAAGCTGGCGGCGATCGTCGCGGTGGGCGGCCTGCTGGTCGCCTCGCTGACGGCGGCGCTGCTGGTGCGGGCGGCGAACGACGCGCCGGACGAGTACCGGGCGACGTTCTTCGACCGCTGGCACTACGGCTTCATGCGGCTGATCTCGCTGCAGGTCGACGAGAGCGCCTATCCGGGCCTCAGCGTGCCCGGCTGGGTCGACGTCACGATCAACGTGATGAGCACGGCCCTGCTGCTGCTCGTGGTGTACGCGGCCTTCCGGGCCCGGCGCGCCACCGACCCGCTCACCGCCGGTGACGAGGAGCGGCTGCGCGCCCTGCTCGACCGGCACGGGGACCGCGACTCGCTGGGCTACTTCGCGCTGCGCCGCGAGAAGAGCGTGATCTGGTCGCCCAGCGGCAAGGCGGCGGTCACGTACCGCGTGGTGGGCGGTGTCTCGCTGGCCTCGGGCGATCCGATCGGCGACCCCGAGGCCTGGCCGGGGGCGATCGAGCCGTGGCTGGCGGAGGCCCGCGAGCACGGCTGGATCCCGGCGGTGATGGGCGCAAGCGAGGAGGGCGGCACGATCTACGCGCGCCACGGCCTGGACGCCTTGGAGCTCGGCGACGAGGCCATCGTGGACACCGCGGAGTTCACCCTCGAAGGCCGCGCCATGCGCACGGTCCGGCAGGCGTACAACCGCGTCAAGCGGGCCGGCTACACCGTACGGATCCGCCGCCACGAGGACATCCCGGACGAGGAGATGGCGCAGCTGCTGCGGCGCGCCGACGACTGGCGCGACGGGGCGACCGAGCGCGGCTTCTCGATGGCGCTGGGCCGGCTGGGCGACGCGCTCGACGGGCGCTGCGTGATGCTGGAGTGCCACGACGGCGAGGGCGAGCTGCGGGCGCTGCTGAGCTTCGTGCCGTGGGGCCCGAAGGGCCTGTCGCTGGATCTGATGCGGCGCGACCGGGACTCCGAGAACGGCCTGATGGAGTTCATGGTCATCGAGCTGCTGCAGCAGGCGCCGGGCCTGGGCATCACCCAGGTGTCGCTGAACTTCGCGATGTTCCGGTCGGTCTTCGAGCGCGGTTCCCGGCTGGGCGCGGGCCCGGTGCTGCGGGCGTGGCGCTCGCTGCTGAGCTTCTTCTCCCGGTGGTGGCAGATCGAGTCGCTCTACCGAGCAAATGCGAAGTACCGCCCCATCTGGGAACCTCGGTTCATGCTGTTCGAGAAGAGCAGCGATCTGCTGCGGATCGGCATCGCGAGCGCACGCGCCGAGGGCTTCCTGGAGGCCCCCGGCCTGCCCAAGTGGCTCAACCGCAAGCACCTGGAGAGCAGGCGATGAACTGCGCGGCGCTGCGTCGCGCCGCGCACACCGAGTGGGGACCGCTCTTCGGGACCGTCCGGACGGCACTCGCGCGCAAGAAGCTCCGGGCGATCCCGATGACGCTGGCCGCCGTCGTCCTCACGGCCGTCTTCCAGATCGTGCAGAACCAGTCGTGGGGCTTCCAGCCGGTGCAGCGGGTCGGCTCCGTGCAGGCGCAGCTGCCCTGGTGGATCGCCCTGCTGCGGACGCCGCTGTCGCTGTTCGTCCCCGCGCTGGACCTGCCCGTGTGGGGCGCGCTGGCGCAGGTCCTGCTCGTCTTCGGCATCGCGGAGATCTGCCTGGGCAAGTGGCGCACGCTGGCCATCTCGTACGTGGCCACGCTCGCCGGGACGATGTACGCGCGGCTGGCGATCCACATCGGGCCGGACTCGGTGTTCGGGTTGCCGGCCGAGGCCGCGAAGGTCGTCGACACCGGCCCGTCGGCGGCCGTCGTGGGGCTGGCGGTCTTCGTCTCCTGGCGCTACCGGGCCTGGTTCACCTGCGCGGCGGCCGTCCTGGCGATGGTGGTGGAAGTGCTGGTCAAGCCGAATCTGGCGGGCAAGGAGCACATCGCGGCCGTGGCCGCGGTGCTGGCGCTGTGCGCGGTGGACGAGGCGCGGCGAAGACGCCGCGAGGACCGCGCGGACGGGGGCGTTCCGCCGTGTGCCCGCGGCCACGGGCGCGGCCGGGGCAGGGGTCAGCGGTCCGGGGCGCCCGCCAGCAGGTCGTGAACCCTGTTGCGGACGGCCTCCCAGCGCGCGTCGTGCCGGTAGGCGCGCACACGGGCCCGGCGGCGGGCCCGGGGGCGCTTGCGGTAGAAGCGGCGCGCCCACGGTGAGCCGGGGCGGGCCAGGCGGACCGCGCCGACGAGGGCCACGAAGGGAACCACCGCGCCGATCAGGGCGATCCGCGGTTTTCCCTTGGCCAGGGCGAACAGCGCGATGAGGAAGTTGACGAGGACGTTGACGACGACGAGGCCGCGGTCGTGCAGCTCCTGCGGGGTCAGCTCGTTCACCCCGAACGGCAGGAAACCGGCCAGCACGAGGCCCACGAGGGCCGCCGTCAGCACGACGATCTCGACGCTCTTGCGGCCCTGCTCGGTCCAGTAGACGTCGTCCAGGTGCAGGACGAGCGCGAACTCGTCGAGGACGAGGCCCGCGCCCGTGCCGAACAGGACGGCCGCCACCATCGCCCCGAAGCCGTGCCGCCCCGAGGCGACGGCGCCGAAGCCGCCGATCACCGTGAGCACGACGCCCGGCACGACGTGGTGGACGTGCAGCCCGCCCGGGCTGATGTTGCGGAAGGGGCCGCGGCCCGCGCGGATCAGGCGGGTGATGACCCGGGTGACGAGGAAGGTCAGGACGAACGCGGCCAGGGCGAGCAGCAGGGGCAGCTTGCCCGGTTCGACGATGTTGCGGCTCAACCACTGGCCCATGACGCTCCACGACGCTCGCACTCGCTCCGGATCGGCCCCTCACCGGCAACCTACTGCCCGTGACCGGCCGGATAGTGTGCCCGCGATGACCGACACGACACCCGCGCCCGCCACCGCCGGCGACGCCCTGCGCTTCGCCTTCGGCACGCTCACCGTGCTGCCCGTCCGCCTCACCCGCTGGGACCGCGCGGCGGCGCGCGGCGGCATGCTCGCGGCGCCGCTGGCCGGCCTGGCGGTGGGCGCGGCCTCCGCCGCGGCGGGAGCGGTCCTGCTCGCCCTGGGCTCGGGCCCCCTGCTGGCGGCGGTGGCGGCGGTCGCCGTCCCGGCGGTCCTCACGCGCGGCCTGCACCTGGACGGGCTTGCGGACGTCGCGGACGGGCTGGGCAGCGGGAAGCCGGCGGACGACGCCCTGCGCGTCATGAAGCAGTCCGACATCGGGCCGTTCGGCGTCGTCACGCTCCTGCTCGTGCTGCTGGCGCAGGTCGCGGCGCTCTCCGGGGCGTACGGGGCGTCGCCGCTGCGGGGGGCGCTCGCCGCGCTCACGGCGGCCGTGACGGCCCGCTGCGCGCTGACGCTCGCCTGCCGCCCGTCCGTCCCGGCGGCCCGGCCGGAGGGGCTGGGGGCGGCCGTGGCGGGCGCGGTGACGCCTCGCGGCGCGCTGGCGACCACGGTGGCGGTGCTGGCGTGCTGCGCGGCGTGGGGCGCGTTCCTGGGCCCGTACGGCCCGCTGCGCACGGCCGCGGCGGCGCTGGCGGCCCTGCTGTGCGCGGAGCTCCTCCTGCGGCGGTGCGTACGTCGTTTCGGCGGCGTAACGGGCGACGTCTTCGGCGCTCTCGCGGAAACGACGACGACGGCGGCCCTGATAACCCTGACGCTGAGCTGACGCGGGCACGGCACCGCCGAGCAACCCGGCGGGGGCCGAGCGCGGTTGCGGCGGGGCCGATGGATGCGGCTATTGCCGCCTCCCCACCGGCGCGGTGGAACACATTCGGGGGACCGCAACCTCCCCACCGCCGCAACGGCGAGAACCCGCCACGACCGTACCGGCGGTGCCGGACCCGCCTGAGGCAGCAACGGCACCGCCGAAATCCACCACGGTGGCTGATCACCGCCACGGCGGAGGCAATGCGCCGGCACCGCACCCGGGCCCGGAACCGCCGCCGCGGCGGACGGGCAGGCCGGGCCCACCCCGGGCGGAGCCCGGACCGGCGGGCCGCCCCGCCCCGGGCGGCGAAAGTCGGTGCATCGTGAACGACACCGCCAAAGCCACCCGGCAAGGTCACCGCATACGATGCCCGGGGTGCGGCCGGCCCACCCGCTCGGCCGAGGAAACTCAACGGAAGTAGGGACCCCACCACCGTGTCTGCTCTGACTCTCAGCACTTCCAGTGCGGCGACGCTGCGCGCGGACGCCATCGTCGTCGGCGTGGCCAAGGGCCCGAAGGGCCCCGTCGTCGCCCCCGGCGCCGAAGCCGTGGACAAGGCGTTCGACGGCAAGCTGGCCGGCATCCTGGAGACCCTCGGCGCCACCGGCGGCGAGGGGGAGACGACCAAGCTCCCCGCCCCCTCCGGGCTGAAGGCCCCGGTCGTGCTGGCGGTCGGCCTGGGCGACGCCCCGGCGAAGGACGACGCCTTCGGCCACGAGGCCCTGCGCCGCGCCGCGGGCACCGCGGCCCGTGCCCTGACCGGCACCAAGAAGGCCGGGTTCGCCCTGCCCGTCGAGGACGCCGAGGCGGCCGCCGCCGTGGCGGAGGGCGCCCTGCTCGGCGCGTACTCCTTCCGCCCGGAGGGCAACGGCTCCGCCAAGAAGGACGACAAGGCCGCGAAGAGCGCCCCGCTCGCCGAGGTCGCCCTGCTCGGCGCCAAGCCGCGCGACAAGGCGTTCAAGGCCGCCGCCGACCGCGCCGTCGCCGTGGCGGCGGAGGTCAACCGCGCCCGCGACCTGGTCAACATGCCGCCGAACGAGCTCGACCCGAAGACGTTCGCCGCCGCGGCCCAGACCGCCGCCAAGGAGTTCGGCCTGAAGGTCGAGGTGCTGGACGAGAAGGCGCTGCTCAAGGGCGGCTACGGCGGCATCATGGGCGTCGGCCGCGGCTCGGACGCCCCGCCGCGCCTGGTGCGGATCGCCTACACCCACCCGAAGGCGGAGAAGACCCTCGCGTTCGTCGGCAAGGGCATCACGTACGACTCGGGCGGCATCTCCCTGAAGCCGGCCGGCCACAACGAGACCATGAAGTGCGACATGGCCGGCGCCGCCGCCGTGTTCGCCGCGGTCGTGGCCGCCTCCCGGCTGGGCCTGCGGGTCAACGTGACGGGCTGGCTGGCCCTCGCGGAGAACATGCCGTCCGGCTCGGCCACCCGCCCGGGCGACGTCCTGAAGATGTACGGCGGCAAGACCGTCGAGGTGCTGAACACGGACGCCGAGGGCCGCCTGGTCCTGGGCGACGCCCTGGCCCGCGCCTCGGAGGAGAACCCGGACGCGATCGTCGACGTCGCCACCCTGACGGGCGCCATGGTGCTCGCGCTGGGCAACCGCACCTTCGGGATCATGGCCAACGACGACGCGTTCCGCACCTCGCTGTACGAGATCGCCGAGGAGACCGGCGAGCAGGCGTGGCCGATGCCGCTCCCCGCCGAGCTGCGCAAGGCCATGGACTCCCCGGTCGCCGACTTCGCCAACATGGGCGAGCGGATGGGCGGCGGCCTGCTCGCGGGCATCTTCCTGAAGGAGTTCGTGGGCGAGGGCATCACGTGGGCCCACCTGGACATCGCGGGCCCGGCCTACCACGAGAGCGCCCCGTTCGGCTACACCCCCAAGGGCGGCACCGGCTCCGCGGTCCGCACGCTGGTCCGGCTGGCGGAGCGCACCGCCGACGGCGACCTCGGCTGAGCCTCGCGCGAAGCGCGCACGCGCTCCGGGGTCGCGCCGGGCTCGCACGGCACGCACGACGGCCTGCCCGGCCGCCCGGCTCCGCGGCTTTTGCCCGGGGCCGGGCGGATTCCGTTCGCCCGTAACGAAAACCCCGGCCCGTACGCACGAGTAACCCCCGAAGGTGACGCAACAGTCGCCTCTGAGACCGGCCCGGCGTCCCGCCGTCCGTCAACAAATGCGAAGATGTTGTCTCGGCAGGACAGGGCCCCCTTAATCACAGGGCCGAAGAAACGCGGCCGAACGACAGCCGCCGCCCGGTCATCGGTGACCGGATCCGGCGTATCCATGCATGGAGGACGTGACGTGGCGAACGACGCCAGCACCGTTTTCGACCTAGTGATCCTCGGAGGCGGTAGCGGCGGTTACGCCGCTGCCCTGCGCGGAGCGCAGCTGGGTCTCGACGTCGCCCTGATCGAGAAGGACAAGCTCGGCGGCACCTGCCTGCACCGCGGCTGCATCCCCACCAAGGCTCTGCTGCACGCCGGCGAGGTCGCCGACCAGGCTCGCGAGAGCGAGCAGTTCGGTGTCAAGGCCACCTTCGAGGGCATCGACATCGCGGGCGTCCACAAGTACAAGGACGACGTGATCTCGGGCCTGTACAAGGGCCTGCAGGGCCTGGTCGCCTCGCGCAAGGTCACCTACATCACCGGTGAGGGCCGCCTGTCCTCCCCCACGTCCGTCGATGTGGGCGGCCAGCGCGTCACCGGCCGCCACGTCCTCCTGGCGACCGGCTCCGTGCCGAAGTCGCTGCCGGGCCTGGAGATCGACGGCAACCGCATCATCTCCTCGGACCACGCCCTGACCCTGGACCGCGTGCCGAAGTCCGCGATCATCCTGGGCGGCGGCGTCATCGGCGTCGAGTTCGCCTCCGCGTGGAAGTCCTTCGGCACCGACGTCACCATCGTCGAGGGCCTGAAGCACCTCGTCCCGGTCGAGGACGAGAACAGCTCCAAGCTGCTGGAGCGCGCCTTCCGCAAGCGCGGCATCAAGTTCAACCTCGGCACCTTCTTCCAGAAGGCGGAGTACACCGCCGACGGCGTCAAGGTCACCCTTGCGGACGGCAAGGAGTTCGAGGCCGAGGTGCTGCTGGTCGCCATCGGCCGCGGCCCGGTCTCCCAGGGCCTGGGCTACGAGGAGCAGGGCGTCGCGATGGACCGCGGCTACGTCCTGGTCGACGAGTACATGCGCACCAACGTGCCGACCATCTCGGCCGTCGGTGACCTCGTCCCGACCCTCCAGCTCGCGCACGTCGGCTTCGCAGAGGGCATCCTGGTTGCGGAGCGGCTGGCCGGTCTCAACCCCGTGCCGGTCGACTACGACGGCGTGCCGCGCGTCACGTACTGCCACCCCGAGGTCGCTTCGGTCGGCATCACCGAGGCGAAGGCCAAGGAGCTGTACGGCGCCGACAAGGTCGTCGCTCTGAAGTACAACCTCGCGGGCAACGGCAAGAGCAAGATCCTGAAGACCGCGGGCGAGATCAAGCTCGTCCAGGTCAAGGACGGTGCCGTGGTCGGCGTCCACATGGTCGGCGACCGCATGGGTGAGCAGGTCGGCGAAGCCCAGCTGATCTACAACTGGGAGGCGCTGCCGGCCGAGGTCGCGCAGCTCATCCACGCGCACCCGACGCAGAACGAGGCTCTGGGCGAGGCTCACCTGGCCCTGGCCGGCAAGCCGCTGCACTCGCACGACTAAGTCCCGAGCGCACCACATCCGCACTATTCGTAAGGAGCAACCGCAACCATGGCGGTTTCCGTAACCCTGCCGGCGCTCGGCGAGAGCGTGTCCGAGGGCACCGTCACCCGCTGGCTCAAGGCCGAGGGTGAGCGAGTGGAGGCCGACGAGCCGCTGCTCGAGGTCTCCACCGACAAGGTCGACACCGAGATCCCGGCCCCCGCGTCCGGCATCCTCGCCTCCATCAAGGTGGCCGAGGACGAGACGGTCGAGGTCGGCGCCGAGCTCGCGATCATCGACGACGGCACCGGCGCCCCCGCTGCCGCCCCGGCTCCGGCCGCTGCCGAGGCTCCGGCCCCGGCCGCCGAGGCCCCCGCCGCTCCGGCCGCCGCCGAGGCTCCGGCCGAGGCCGCTCCGGCCGCCGAGGCCGCCCCCGCCGCCGCTCCGGCCGGTGACGCCCAGGGCACCGACGTCGTCCTGCCCGCGCTGGGCGAGTCGGTCACCGAGGGCACCGTCACCCGCTGGCTGAAGGAGGTCGGCGAGACGGTCGAGGCCGACGAGCCGCTGCTCGAGGTCTCCACCGACAAGGTCGACACCGAGATCCCGGCCCCGGCCTCCGGCGTGCTGCTGCAGATCGTGGTCGGCGAGGACGAGGTCGCCGAGGTCGGCGCCAAGCTGGCCGTGATCGGCGCCGCGGGTGCGGCTCCGGCCGCTGCCGCTCCGGCCGCCCCGGCTGCCC